>JAJZIP010000238.1 GCA_021810525.1 Actinomycetes bacterium
GGCCGCGTTCAGGCATCCCGAATGGGAAGAGTTCAGAGCGACCCAGGAGTTTGACGGCCGCGAGAAGCTGGCCAGGGAGTTGGGCTTGAACTACATAGGCCTTGACGGGACCGTTGGAATCATTGCTAACGGCGCTGGTCTTGCCATGTCCACGCTCGACGTCGTCAACCAGGTTGGCGGCAGCGCCGCAAATTTCTTGGATCTGGGAGGCGGCGCGGACGCCAACACCATGACCAGCGCTCTAGAGGTGATAAATACCGATCACAACGTGAAGTCGGTCCTTGTCAACATTTTCGGTGGAATCACCAGGTGCGACCTGATAGCAAATGGGATCATCGAGGCCCTTTCCAGGGTCGAGCTCAAGGCGCCTCTTGTGATCCGTCTTGACGGCACGAACGCTGCTGAGGCGCGAAAGATCATCGAGCCCTATATTTCTGACAATCTGATCATGAGACCGACAATGCTGGATGCCGCCCGTACTGCCGTAAGTCTGGCCAATGGAGGAGATGCCAAGTGAGTATTTTCGTCGACAACACTACGAAGGTCATCGTCCAAGGCCTCACAGGAGGGCAAGGTCGTTTCCATGGTCTACGGAACCGCGACTACGGCACACAAGTGGTCGCAGGTGTCACGCCCGGCAAAGGGGGTACCGACGTCGAGGGAATCCCGATTTTCGACTCCGTTGAGGAGGCCGTCGCTGCTACCGGTGCAAACGCGTCATTCGTTGTAGTTCCTCCGAGATTCGCTGCGGAGGCGGTGGTAGAGTCAGCCAAGGCTGGGATTCCGTTCATCGTCTGCATTACCGAGTTCATACCGGCGCAGGACGAGGCGCGGATGTACAACCTGTTGCGTCGCGAATACCCGGGGACTCGGCTTCTCGGTCCAAACTGCCCAGGAGTGATATCTCCCGGCCGCTGCAACATTGGGATAACTTCAGGTGATATTGCCTTGCCGGGCGGACCGGTGGGTATCGTCTCACGTTCAGGAACCCTTACCTACCAGGCACTGTACGATCTCAGTCAGAAGGGCGTCGGCCAGACCACTTGCGTTGGAATAGGCGGTGACCCGGTTCCGGGCACCAACTTCATCGACTGCTTGGCGGCGTTCCAGGCGGATCCCGAGACCAAAGCAGTGATCATGATAGGCGAAATCGGCGGATCCGAAGAAGAGCGTGCCGCGGAGTTCATCAAGAACAACATGACCAAGCCTGTTGTCGCATACATTGCAGGGGTCACCGCTCCAGCGGGTAAGAAGATGGGCCACGCCGGCGCCATAATCTCAGGTTCTCAAGGAACTGCTCAGGCGAAGATGAAGGCGTTAGAGGAGGCGGGTGCCACGGTCGCTAAGAACCCGACCGAGGCTGCAGAGCTAATGGTGGAGATCGTATCGAAGTTGAACTAAGCGTCACGTTCCCGCAGGCTGCATATCTGCGGGAACCAAGAGCCAAAGACACGTTCCGATGGCGTAATTATGCCTGGCGACCAACAGGCAAAAGCTACCAGTCCAAGTAGCCTTGAGCCGTGAGAATTGCAGTTTTGGCATCGGGTAGCGGCACGATCCTCGAGGCGATCCTGGAAAAGGGAGTTGACGTCTCTCTCGTCGTCACAGATAGGCCTTGTCGTGCGATCGAGGTGGCGAGAGCAGCTGGAGTCCCTTGTCTGGAGTTACCGCGACCGACCTATGGCAAGGACTTCGATCGCGATGGGTACAGCCGGCAGGTCGTGGCTGTCCTTGAAGATCATGGGGTTGAACTCGTGGCAATGGCTGGCTATGGGACTATCCTGGGTGCTGCAATGCATTGGCGTTTCGGGGGAAGGATTCTCAATACCCACCCGTCGTTGCTCCCTTCTTTTCCGGGGTGGCATGCGGTCGACTCCGCACTCGAGTTTGGGGTCAAGGTCACTGGCTGTACAGTTCATCTTGCCACATTGGAGGTCGATTCGGGTCCGATCCTCGCTCAGGAGGCGATCAGGGTACTTCCAGCCGACGACAAAGAGCGGCTTCATGAGAGAATCAAGGAGATCGAACGGCTCTTATATCCTGCAACTATCGTTGCATATGCCAAGTATCTGGAAAGCGGTGCCGAAGGCACTTTCGATCTAGGCAAGACGGTGGTAAGGAATCCGCAGGGTGCGTTGGTGTTCGAGAGCTACGAAGATGAGAAGGAGTTTTGATGAGGGCGCTTATCTCGGTCTACGACAAGGAAGGCCTGATTGACTTCGTGAAAGGGCTGACCGGTCTTGGCTTCGAGCTGGTGGCGAGCGGAGGGACCGCTGCCTTGCTCGGCGACAGCGGTATCGCCCACAGAAGCGTCGAAGAAGTCACCGGTGCCGCGGAGATGCTCGACGGAAGGGTCAAGACCCTCCACCCGAATATTGCCGGCGCCATTCTCGCCGATCTGGACAAGACTAGCCATCGCGATGACCTGGCCCAACGGTCAATCGTTCCGTTTGATCTGGTGGTATGCAACCTTTATCCATTCTTCGACAGGCCCGGCATTGAGACCATCGACGTTGGGGGTCCGACCATGATTCGCGCTGCGGCCAAGAACCATGCGCACGTCGCCGTGGTGGTCGATCCCGCCGACTACCCCTTGATTCTGGGCGAGCTAAAAGGAGCGGGCAAGGTCTCAGCTGAGACAAGAAGATCGTTGGCGTTGAAGGCATTCGAGTTGACAGCCCGTTACGACGGTGCGATCTCGAATTGGCTGGCATCTGAGGGCACGGCAGAGGTCCTTCCAAAAAGGATGACGCTGACGCTCGAACGAGTTCAGACACTTAGGTACGGTGAGAACCCCCACCAGGTGGGTGCCCGCTACCGGCAGCCCGGTGTGAACAGTTGGTGGGACAGCGCCCGCCTACTGTCTGGAATGGAGCTCTCTTACCTCAATATCTTCGATGCTGATGCCGCCTGGAGATTCCTGTACGAGTTCGATCAGGAGCCGGCTGTCGCAATCATAAAGCATGCCAACCCATGTGGCTTTGCCATCAGAGAGACGATCGAAGATGCCTATCAGGCAGCATTCGAGAGCGATCCGATTTCGGCCTTTGGTGGTATCGTCGCAGTCAACCGGAATGTGGACATCTCTCTGGCGGGCAAGATCTTGGCCAATCCCAAGGCCGATGTAATGATCGCGCCTTCCTATGACGAAGATGCCCTTGCGCTCATGGCGGGCAAGCGGAAGAACACTCGGCTCATTGCGGCTCCAGCGCCTGAGAGGAGCTCGATAGATATCCGCACAATTGGTTCGGGTTTTCTGGTGCAAGATAGCGATAGCTTCAAGGTCCCTCTGGAAGGCTTCAGAACCGTTTCAAAGGCCAGACTTCCGGGTGACAAGCTGCGAGATGTTGATATAGCATGGAGGCTTTGCGCCAGAACGAGTTCAAACGCAATCGTCATAGCCAAAGATCGCATGGCACTCGGAATTGGCGCAGGGCAGCAGAATCGGGTTGATTCGGCGAGAATTGCAGTGGAGAAGGCGGGAGAAAGAGCGAGAGGCTCGGTCGCGGCTTCGGATGCATTCTTCCCGTTCCGGGATGGCCTTGACACTCTTGCGGCTGCCGGGGTTTCGGTGATCGTTTCACCCGGTGGTTCAATTCGGGACCAAGAGGTCATAGATGCGGCCGACGAGGCCGGAGTGGTGTTGATCTTCACGGGTGAAAGGCACTTTAGGCACTGATAATGGCTGCTCAGCTTCTCGATGGTCAAAAGGTCGCTGAAGAGATAAAGGCTCAGCTGGCGGCCAGGGTTTTAGAACTCGCCTCAAAGGGGTGGATCCCCGGACTCGGCACGATCCTTGTTGGAGATGATGCCCCCTCCGCCCGTTATGTCGCGATGAAGCATAAGGACTGCGAGGAGATCGGCATGGCGTCGTTTCACCGCCATCTCCCGAGCGATGTAAACGAGAGCGAGCTCAATTCGGTCATAGATGAGTTCAACGAGAATGGCTCGATCGATGCCTACTTGATCCAGCTTCCGCTGCCAAACCATATTGATGAGGTGGCCGCGTTGATGAGGGTCGATCCCGACAAGGACGTCGATGGCCTTCACCCGGTGAACCTGGGGAAACTGGTCATGGGGGCGGAAGGGCCACTGCCGTGCACGCCGAACGGAATTCTTGCGCTGCTGAACCACTATGGTGTTCGGACCGAGAGAAGCCGGATCGTCATCGTTGGAAGAGGCCTCACCATTGGCCGGCCTCTGTCCCTGTTACTCACACTAAAGAGGCCAGGGTGCAACGCGACTGTTACCGTCGTGCACACCGGCACTGAAGACATCTCGGTCTTTACGAAAGAGGCTGATATTGTCATTGCTGCTGCGGGTCAGGCGCATCTGATCAAGGGCTCGATGATCCGCCCCGGGGCTGCTGTCGTCGGCGCCGGCACGACCTTTGTCAACGGCAAGCTTATTTCGGATCTTGACGATGACGTTGCGGAGGTGGCTGAT
>JAJZIP010000239.1 GCA_021810525.1 Actinomycetes bacterium
AATAACGAATTCCACCTCGGAGGAATTGAGTCCAGTAATTGAAAGGAGCTGTTCGAGCGCAAGTGCACCAGTAGCCTTTCCGGCAAGGTTTTCAAGAAGCACCGGAGCAAAGAGTGACTCGTCTAGGTCATGTGCAGCACGCATAACGCCAACAGGTTCGCCAGCTCGAAAGATTGTCAAATCCTTGGGACCAGGGGTAGCCGAACCTAGCTGGAAGAGGTTAAAGTGGTCAGCCGCAGCCATCCGATCATAAAGTTCGTTTTGATCGATTATCACACCGAATGGGCCACGAGCACTACCCTCGTTACCTAGCGCCGATGGCCCCCACCAGGGACGGGGAACCGTCAAAAGATCCTCTGGCCTCATATTTCCAATGAATACCTGATTCGGACCATAGGAGACAGCCTCCTCGAAGCTGCGCAACCTAGTCAGCATTGGTGCAAATTCCTCGGGAGAACGTGTTGGCTTTGATCCGTGACGGACAAGATCCGGTGCATGTGCAAGGACTAGGGAGCAGCAGTGAATAGCGGCACCAGTCATGCTCTTACCTCTAAGACAAACCTTAAACCACTACAGGACTCGAACGTCAAAGTACCAAAGTCCCACTTATGCTTAATTCGCCTCATTTTGAGTTCTCCTTGTCCCTTGACTTCTCATCTTCAGCTGCACTGCAATCTTCTTTATCCGCCTCTGCCTTGTCATCCACCAACCGCAAGTGAACCAGTGGGAATCGCTGCCTCGAAACGTCGGACCTCATTTGTCGCCCACTCTCAAAAAGTGGTACTTTTTCACTTGGATTTGCGTCACCTAACTTCTTCATCAGTGGGCCTGCACTCTAATCCGATATACGAAGCTGCCAGGGTGATAAACCGAGCGCCCAGCTATAACTGGTCGTCCGTCAGCAGCAGCAATTTGAAGTCGACGATCCAACAAAGGAACACCGGGGGTAAGCCCAAGCAACTCAGCCTCTTCATCTGATGCGGGAGACGCGTGAATCTCAAAATCTGCGTGATCTATTGGGATCCCGAGACGCCGCTCTATGATTAGCCAGATGGATTCCTCGACTAATTCCTGGTCGCTGAGCTGAGCATCAATAGCACCGGGAAGATAGCGTGTATCAACCACAATTGGCCGCTCGTCGACAAATCGAAGTCGTCGAAGCATGCCTATATTCTCTCCCTCCTCTACTGAAAGAGCCGTCGCCACTGAACTCGTAGCTGGAGTTATCACACGCTCAAGGAGGTCAACCCGAAAAGATCTGCCTTGCAAGCGCCACTCTTCAAAAAACCGCTCGATCCCCGACAGCTGTCCTAGCACCGGAGGCGATGCCACAAAGGTTCCTCGACCCCGTTCCCGAACTAAGATCCCCTCTGTAACCAAAGGCTGTAGCGCTTGGCGCACGGTCATACGACTAACTCCAAATTCGGCGGCAAGGGCTGCGTCGCTGATCTGAGCTCCAGCCAACATTCCCTCGGTCAACCTCGAACGCACAATAGCGTTGATCTGTTGCCATAACGGTTTCGAAGACGAGAAGTTAAAATTGGCTAACGCACGGTCCTGGCCACTCATAATGCAACTCCTCTAAAACTTGGGACTAACCTGCATCGAGCATCACCTAGGGTCAGCCAGCTCGGATAGAGTCCACCAACATTTACTCGATCCAGCATTTCAACAAACCCCGAAATACCCTTGTCAGATAGCCTCTGCCCACTAAACACAGCCTGTAACCTAAATTGCTTCGTAGCTGAACCAACACCGCTTTCGATCGGCATCGTTGCGACACTAGCTTTGAAGACGTAGTTGACGGCCAATGGAAATCCTAAGTAAGTAATGACAGCATTGGCATTCTTTCGCTTAAACCAAATCAGGAGCGATGCGTGCCTTTTTACATGATGTACTATTCGCTCCACTCGAATGTGGCCCCAGTTATATCTCATGGTCGTCCCCGCGATCTTTTTCCTCGATTTGGAAGACTGTTGGCTCAGTGACACCCGTTGATAAGGCTCGCAGCGCAGTCTTAATTAGGGCTTGACGCCAACGTCGTTCATCAGCAGGATCAATGGTCGGATCTCCGGTCGGATACCCAATACCACGTGTTGGAACGATTCGAGGAGCACCATCTTGAAGCGCAATTGAAACAAGGTTGCAAAGTAGAACGGTTGGAATCCCGGCCCGCTCCAACTCTTTCGAAAGCGTTGACCCGCAACGCGTTCCTGTGCCTCAGGTAGCAGTGAGAATAGCGGCCTGTACTTCGGCAGCGTGTAATTCACTAGCCCATTCCATTCCGATGCGTCGAGCTACCGCAACTGAAGTCCCATTTCCAGTCGTAACAAAGTATTCTGGATGCAGCCGTCCAATCCATCCCTTCTGTTCAGCCTCACGCATTGCATCAAGCGGAACCAACCGATTAGGGTCTTCATCAACCCACGCACTTGCATAACCACCATCGATTGCGATCCACTTGCCAGAAGAAAGCTTCGACATGTCGCTAAATGGGTATCTTTCCCATCGAGTAGCCCGAGACGACTCAAGTCGATCGGGGTTCCCAACCGGTACCAGTCCACCTTCAGTGAGTAGAGCAACAGTCGAATGGGACAAGTCCCCAACCGGACTTGCCGGGCGCACTCTGTCCGAGCGGGGAAGTGGGATCTCTGTTGTCTCCCGATCTCCAGAGAGACGTAGCAGTGCGAGGTCAATAGCACGTTCTGCCCCAGAACGACTCTCTGTAACATTTCGGCGAGGCACTACACCAATTCGACCTTCAGAAACCCCAATAGGTTCTCCGGCAACTAGTTTGGCAATAGCGTTGGCTAATCGCTGCAGTGAGTTCTCCATTTCACGGGACATAGCTCCCGCTTCAATAACTATTGCTGAGCCAACCTCTCCAATTCCTGGGTTTTCGGGATGCATTGAAGCGATCGCCGACAAGCCAGACCTAGTTGCTAGTGCCACCACTCGAGCGCAGGCTAGTCCATAGCGTCCAGATGTGAAAGCCGGTCCCGCTACAATAATTTCTGCTCCAGCTTGCTTAGCAAGCTCCAAAATCTCTTCAGCCGCTTGCGGTCTACTCGCGGCGTAATCGTCCCCACAGACGACGGTCGCAGCAACAGTGAAATCCTCGCCTAGAAGTGCAGCAAGCCTACGGCCCGGACCAAGTGGCCCCTGGCGAAGAGCGGGTCCAACACCAGCTGCATCCTCGCCACCGATGCCACCGAAAAACTGGTTCAAGTAGTGCACTACAACTGTCATCGAGTCGCCTCCACAGCTCGCAAGTGACCCCAACCAAGTGGACTCAGCGCCGCAACGATAGCGGCAATCGGAATTTCTAATTCACCAGAAGCAGGTGCATCCGCAAAGTTCACCCAATCACCACCCAAAGCAACCTCTACAGAGTCCAGGTGCACCTTTTCGTCATAGTTTCCAGTGCTTACTAGAGCCGTTGCAAGAGTGGGCTGAAGTACGATCGGCGGACCAGTACCATCTTGGCCAGACATCTCTGCCAATATCCCTACTGAATCTATTCCCAGACGCTCGAGCTCATCCATCTTGAAAGCCACATCAGCATCCGCATTGCCTCCACCTTCTTTGGTAACGATTACCGCATCAAAACCCAGTGAAGCACAAAGGCGGGCTGCAACTGCTGAAATGAGCTCCTTGCGTGCCACATCTTCCGGTTCAGGGCAAACAATCAATCCGCCGAATTCCAAATCAAGCGCGTCCCTGGTTCTCAGAGCATTCACAACAGGGTGGTTTTGGTAAAGATAGGTTGGATTTCTCAGGGCTGGGTGCCCAAATTGCCCACTCACTATGGCGCCATCTTCAAGCTCGTTTGGATCGAGAAAAATCGGCATCGATCCAGATAAACTTGTCCCATAGAGAAATACGTCCTTAGCTGGACCTTGAGTCTGTAAGTTGGTGACTATTCCAAGTCGAGGAAGTCCAGAAGTCTTAGGAGTAGTAGGGTCTAAATAAGTCTCCTCACTAGGTGACGATTCCAGTGCTGCCTCTGCCAGGCGAGCAGCCAGCCGAAGGCTTCCGCGCCGCAAAGCCGATTCCACCTCATCCCAAGGGGCATCTGGCGATGGGACAAATTGGACTACCACATTGTGCGTCGCACCTAATGGTGACAGCTCTGCACAGCTGCCAGACATATCCACAATCGCTTCTTGGGCCCGCGGCAAGTAGCCAGCTACCACTACTGCTGCACCAGCCAATACGTGGGTTGCACCACGCCCCTGTGGTTGTGCTGGACCGAGAAAACCAGGGAAAATGCCTCCTCCTCCAGGACCCTTAGCCCTTGGTTCAATAGCATCAAGAACCTTGACGATCCGAGCACTCGCTCCTGGAGAAACACACGATATTTGTACGGAATCTAAAAAAGAACTGGAAAAAAACGACGCG
>JAJZIP010000240.1 GCA_021810525.1 Actinomycetes bacterium
ACACTACGACTCATCGCCGCCTTCGACGAAGCGAAATTCATTGCAATCAGTAGCTCGTTTCACGGCCGTCCGATTACAGCAGGTGACTTCACCGTCAAGACGGTGCGCATCGGGGCGAGCTTCACTCACCGGTTCTTCTACAAGGAGCCAATGTGCCGGGGTGAGTACTACGACCTGAAGTTCAAGCTGGTACCTTATCCCGAACTCAGCTCGCCAGCAGCACTGCTTGAGGAGAGCCGGGCATTCCACGAGCCCACCCGGTTTGCAGCCTTCCAGGCCGTGTTCGCAGGCAAGAGGCCAGCTACCATCTGGAGCTAACGTGGTCTCTCTTACTTTGAGCGACCGGCCGACCCAGCCCGAGGAGAACGACTCGTGCAGATGCGGCGAGTGGTGTCGAAGCCGACTCCCATGATCTCTACGGCGGACTCTATAGCGGGATTGCGTGGGAGTGGCAGGAGACACGTTGTACAGCCACGACGTCGATGGTTCGAGGTTCGAGTTTTTTCTGTTAGGTCAACTTCGGCAAATGTATCTGGACGCAATGCAGCACATGCGATTCATAAACTCGCTGTATCCTTTTTCGGGTGTCAATGAAATGGTATTATAAGTATCGAAATGAGCTACCTTATGCCTGACAAAATAAAGCTCTCCAAGGAGACCGTCTGATGGCTGCTAGACAAGGGAGGGCTGCAGCCAAATCCGACAAGTCGCTGGAACAGCGCCTTTGGGAGACGGCGGATGCCCTAAGGGGCAACCAGGAACCAAGCGAGTACAAGCACGTTGTCTTGGGCCTCGTCTTCCTTAAGTACATTTCCGATCGCTTCGAAGAATGCCGGCAGTCGATCGAAGCGAGTCTGAGCGATCCCAACTCTGATGACTACATCCCGAACGAATCACGCCGTGCCCAGTTCATTGAAGATCGAGACGAATACAGCAGCCACAACGTCTTTTGGGTCCCATCCAACGCGAGATGGCAGCATATCCAGGACCGGGCCAAGCTGGCAAGCATCGGTCAGGACATCGATGAGGCGATGGACCTTATAGAAAAGGAGAACCCCTCGATTCGCGGCGTACTTCCTAGAAACTACGGCCGGGAGGGACTTGACAAAGGGAGGCTTGGTCAGCTCGTAGATCTCATTGGCTCAATCGGCTTCACCGAAACCGACGATCACGGTTCTGACGATGTTCTTGGTCGCGTCTATGAGTACTTCCTCGGCCAGTTCGCCGGGAAGGAGACCGGCAAGGATGCGGGAGCTTTCTATACCCCCCGTTCAGTGGTCAAGACTCTGGTTGAGATGTTGGAACCATACTCGGGCCGCGTATTCGATCCGGCATGCGGTTCAGGTGGCATGTTTGTCCAGTCTGCAGAGTTCGTTAAGGCCCACGGAGGTAGGCGTACCGATATATCAGTCTATGGTCAAGAGTTCACTGATACGACATGGAAGCTCGCCAAGATGAACCTCGCCCTTCGGGCAATCGAAGCCGACCTCGGAGATCGTTCGGCGGACTCGTTCACACAGGACCTGCATCCTGACCTGCGAGCGGACTTTGTCCTTGCTAATCCGCCCTTCAACGTGAGCAACTGGTGGGACGCCAAGCTCACGGACGATCCTCGCTGGAGGTACGGTGTTCCCCCAGAAGGCAATGCCAACTTTGCTTGGGTCCAGCACTTCATCCATCACCTGTCACCTCGAGGGACTGCGGGGTTCGTCCTAGCGAATGGTTCGCTCTCTAGTAAAACAAGTGGCGAAGGCGAGATCAGGCGAAAGCTGGTTGAGGCCGATCTCGCGGACTGCATCGTTGCCATGCCTGACAAGCTGTTCTTCAACACCGGCATTCCAGTAAGCCTGTGGTTTGTGAGCAAGGATCGTCACGGCAACGGCCACAGGGAACGCAAGGGTGAGGTCCTGTTCATCGACGCGCGAAAGCTCGGTCGGATGGAAACCAGGCGCCTGCGAGTCCTCAGTGACGATGACATCGCCAAGATTACCGGTACCTATCACGCCTGGCGTAACCATGATGGCGCCTACCAGGATGTACCCGGATTTGCCAAAGCCGCGAGCCTTGATGAGATTACGGCGCATGACTTCGTGCTCACGCCAGGCCGCTACGTCGGAAGCGAAGAGGCGGAGCTGGACGACGAACCGATAGAAGAGAAAATCGAACGACTGAAGAAGGAGTTGTTCGCAGAGTTCGAACGAGGGCGAGAGCTGGAGGCGCTCATTCGAAAGCGCCTCGAAGGATTATCGCTGTGAGCTTGATGACCCTTGGCGCTGCATTCCTTATTAATCCGAGGGTCTCGATAGCAAAGGGATCCAACTCACCTTTCGTTGATATGAGTTCGCTGAAACCCTCCACGCGTGGTGTTTCCACTACTATCAGTCGTCCCTATTCAGGTGGTTCGAAGTTTCTTCCTGGTGATGTATTAATGGCACGTATCACCCCTTCACTAGAGAATGGAAAGACAGCCATTTATTTTTCCGCGCCGGGAGCAACTGGTGCGGCGTTTGGCTCAACGGAGTTCATTGTATTTCGCGGACGAGAGGGATTGTCTGACACGAACTACGGTTACTATCTTCTTACCTCCAACGAGGTAAGGGAACACGCTATTGCTAGCATGAACGGTAGTTCAGGACGTCAACGCGTACAACTTGATTCCTTAGCTTCTTACGAGATTGATCTTCCACCACTCAACGAGCAGCGAGCTATCGCGGCAACGCTTGGTGTGTTCGATGACAAGATTGAGTCGAATCGGAGAGCGATCCAGCTTATAGAGGACCTCTGCCACGCACACTTTGATCGATTGTTCGACGTATCGAATAACGATGAAGGCGTGCCACTTTCGCAACACTTTGAAGTGAACCCGCGGCGCTCTCTCTCGTCTGGCCAGGTGGGAACCTACGTTGGCATGGCATCCTTGCCAGAGTTTTCGGCGGAGATTTACAACTGGGAAGAGAAGCCAGCCGGCTCTGGCCAGCGGTTTGTTAACGGAGACGTTCTCATGGCCCGGATTACTCCATGCTTAGAGAACGGCAAGACAGCAGTAGTCGACATGCTCGACAGTGGTGCTGTCGGATGGGGGTCGACCGAGTACATAGTGCTAGCGCCAAAGGGGAACATCGGGACTGAGTGGATCTACTGTCTGGTTCGGAACGAAGCAATCCGAACGTTCGCAATAGTCAGCATGACCGGCACCTCCGGTCGGCAGCGATTCCAAGCAGACAGGTTCGACCAGTATAAGATTGCTTGTCCGCCAGAGGCGGCACTCTCTGAGTTCAACAGTCTTGCTACACCACAGTTCTCGCGCATGACGCAGATGCGCAATGAGACTCTCGACCTCCTTGCCTTGCGGGATGCGCTTCTTCCTGAACTTCTCTCCGGTCGTATTCGGATCACCGATGCTGAACACTTGGCGGAGATGGAAAGATGACCCAGCTGGATGAATCAACCGTCGAATTAGCAGCCTTGGAATACCTGCGCCAGGTGGGATACGCGACCTCATTCGGCCCAGACATCGCCTTCGACGGGACGCATCCAGAACGACCCTCCTACCAACAAGTTCTGTTGCACGACCGACTTCGTGAAGCTATCCTCCGCGTGAATCCAGGTATTCAATCAAACTTGACGGATGAAGCCATCAAGAGGCTGCTGAGGGCGGAGTCTCAAAACGATCTATTTGAAAACCGTCGCGTGCACAAGCTATTGGTGGATGGTGTACCCATTGAGCATCGGGCAGCCGACGGTTCGATCACAACGAAAACGATATCACTAATCGACTTCGAGCATCCGGATAACAACAACTGGCTCGCGGTCAACCAGTTTACAGTGGTCGAGCACAAGAATCGACGCCCTGACTTGGTGGTGTTCCTGAATGGGATCCCAGTTGCACTGTTCGAGCTCAAGAATCTTGCCGACGAACACGCGACGCTCAGAAACGCCTGGAATCAGATTCAGACCTATCGCTCCGATATCCCTTCTGTCTTCTTAACCAACGTGCTAACGGTCATCAGCGACGGCACCAGTGCTGCGATGAGCAGTTTCTCCGGAGCGTTCGAGCATTACGCGCCTTGGAAGACCATCGAAGGACGTGAGGTCATCTCTGGTGTGCCGGCACTTGAAGTTTTGATCAAGGGTGTATTCGACCGCCGGCGCTTTCTTGATCTCCTGCGTAGCTTCGTGGTCTTCAGCGACGAGGGCAAGGGACTCGTTAAGCGGGTCGCAAAGTACCACCAGTATTGGGCAGTGAATGCAGCGGTTGAGTCAACTGTCGAAGCCGCGAGTCCGAGTGGTGACCGGCGTGGAGGCGTCGTTTGGCACACCCAAGGGTCGGGTAAGTCGCTGGAGATGGTGTTCTACGCTGCCAAGCTGATGCGG
>JAJZIP010000241.1:0-290 GCA_021810525.1 Actinomycetes bacterium
ATCTTTATTCCACCACCAGATGCAGTTGCCAGAAAAGCCATTTTTGAAAATGCGCTTTCTAAGCGCAATGGGGGAGAGCTGATCTCTGTAGATCCGCTAGTGGCCATAACTGAGCGGTTTACCGCTGCTGATATTACCGGAATTCTTACCGATCTCTATCGGGCTGCAACTCAGCAGAGCCGGATGGTAACCCAAGAGGAGGTTGAAGGCTTATTTAGACAGACCAAGCCCACGGTGACATATCAAATGCTTGTTCGTTATGATCAGATGCAGGACAAGTTCGGAAGAAG
>JAJZIP010000241.1:300-4360 GCA_021810525.1 Actinomycetes bacterium
AGAAGCCACACCGTTACACGCAGTGACGTGATAACACACGAAAGACTTAGTTGGGAAAGCATCGGGGGGATGGAAGATACCAAGTCTGCACTTCGTGAGGCTGTAGAGCTGCCACTTATTCGTCCAGAGCTATTCAGCGAGTGGGGAGTGAAACCAAATAAAGGAGTACTTCTTTATGGTCCTTCAGGTTGTGGCAAAACGATGTTTGCAAAAGTTGTCTCAGATACCTCGAATGCCCGGTTTTACACCATCAATGGTCCCGAACTACTTGGCGGTGGCCCAGGAGCTGCAGAAAAGCGTCTGAGGGAAGTATTTGAGCGGGCAAAAGAGAACAAGCCAGCCATTATCTTCTTTGACGAAATCGACGCTATTGGCAGCAGTAGGGATTCTTATGTCGGAGCGGTGCAAGGCCCAGTAGTCCAGCAACTACTCACCCTGATGGACGGCAAGGATGCTCTAAATGGGGTAGTTGTGATTGCTGCTACCAACCGACCTGATCAATTAGATGCTGCAATTCTTCGTCCTGGTCGCTTCGACCGGTTGATTTATATTCCACTACCTGATGAGGAATCTCGCCGTAGTCAGTGGAAGCTGCACTTGGCGGGTAAGCCTGGTGCTGATGAACTCGATTATGAAAAAATCACCGCTGCTTCTGTTGGTTATAGCGGTGCTGAGATCCAACACATAGTTAACAAGGTGGCAATGGAGAGCCTGAAGGCGGCAATGAGCGGAGAAGGCGGGAAGTCTCTAGCAACTTCGGACATTCTGGATGCGATTCGAATAACTCCAGCCCAGGTTTCACCTGAGCTGGTTGCAGTGTATGATGCAATTGCTACGAGGCTGAGTAGGTAATTTGCCTGGCGTTGTTTTTTGATAAAAGAGTTTTGTCTTTTTGAATATGATCCGTTCTTGTTGCGACACAGCGTGGTTGTACTGGCACGTTGCAATAATCTCGACTAACTTACTGGGTATGCCTAATCCACCACAGATTTCACCAGAACAAAGAATGGCTGCACTTGAAAAAGCAGCACGAGTACGCACACAAAGAGCTGAGATCAAAGCCAATTTGAAAAAGGGCTCAGTTTCGCTTGCATCATTACTGGAGCGAGCGGGGAACGAGGAACTTATTGGCAAGATGAAGGTAATTAATGTGTTAGAAAGCCTGCCAGGTTTTGGCAAGGTGAAAGCGCAGAAAGTTATGGAGCAGGTTGGCGTCAGTGATACCCGCAGATTAGCGGGCTTGGGTGCTAATCAGAAAAGCCAGCTTCTTTCCATAGTGGGGTAGCCGCCAGCATTACTACACGCCATGGACTCGTAGCATCTGCTACGTTGCAGGGCGGTTCACACAAGCCAAAAAAACTTGGTAGACGAGTGTGGGAACCGCTTACCGCAACCCCTTGCCGCGTCTTCGACCGACAGGGGGCGACCCTGGCTCGATATGTCGATTGTTTTTTTCAGGAGCAGATCCTGGTTGAAGCCCGTGCTCACTGATGTCGATGCCAAATTGTTCTTTGAGGAAATCGTTATGTTCGAGCGCTAATTCTCTAGCTTGTGCGAACCATTCTGGTTTTACCGCCTCCAAATAAACGAGTTGCATTTCTGCGACGATGTTTGCCAAAAACTCTTCCTGGCTGTGTCTGGTTTCCAGTGTTTTGAGCAGATATTCCGCACGGGTTATGATTTCTTGCTGTGTTGTGACTCGTGTCAGCAGTGGCAGGTCGTCTCGATCCTTTTCCCTCATACTGGAAGCCTTGATTACGAATAACGTTTCAGGACTGATTGCTGCAATATCTACGGCGAAGCCCTCGATATCGATTGATTCGACGACTTCTGCATCCTATTCTATATCCTGGATTCTGAGCTGACCCCACAGATTATTTTTGCTTGTCACGTCGATGCGAAAGCCGGATCGCCTCTCGATGTCCTCTGCAATAATACGCAAGGCATCATCGGGATAGAAAATATCTATGTCTTCCGATTCATCGCGTAGTCTCCGCAACGCCATAGCTGTTCCTCCAACCACAATTATTGTGTTAGGCGACCTGGCGTGGGAATGCACGTAGTTTGTTGCGATTTCTCGAATGATAGCTATTGCGGCTTCACGGTCGACTGTTTGCATATCTTCGCTTACTGATCTCGTGGCCGAGATGTTGGCGTGTGTGTTCGGCCAGGATTTCCAAATCAGAGTTTCTGCGACGTAGTGAGGCTGCCTCGGTTACCCACTCGGGCAATCGCTCCAACGTGGTACAACCCTGCCAAAAGAGACCTGCCAATCGTAAGCCCTTGGCGTGCTCCAATCCCAAAATTGGACGGACAGACAAATGAGAGCGAACATACGGCACGCACGCTTGAGCGAAGATCTGACGCAACGGTTCTGGCCATCGGTTTGGTGGAATCCGCTGCTCCCACAAGTCGGCCATCTTTTTTATTGTTTCGTCACGAGCAGAGATAGTATTGATGTCCTTCATTATATCAATTCACAAGGGAAAAGTCAATTCGGTGAGGGCTTATGACTGCCCTTTACGTAGGCAGTCATTTGGCAGCATATCTATCGAAATGTTCTCAATAACCGTCTCCATGACCATTTTGAAACCTTTCGTCATGGTGTCAATAAAGATCGTTTTTGCGAGATCCACGACTTCTGGAGTTATAGGGATACTTTTTTGTTCAGCTACGGCACAGCACAGATCTTCCAATAATGGAGCATTGAATGATAGTGCTAGCTGATTGTCCCTGGATGTGTCTATCCAGCAGTACCAAGCGGGATATTCCCCTTCGGGTAGGGCTTCCACTCCGTCGAATTCTCCGATGTTTGGTGGGAGCATGTCCTCTCCTGTGGGCCACAGATAAGTGATCACGCCTGCTGTCAATGCTTTCGCTATGTTGACAATTGCTGGCGGGCAACAGGTGACGGGGATTCAAGTATCTCATCACCCATTATTGCTCACCGGCCGTCGTATAGCTTCTGTTCGGGTCCTGTGTGCCCGCATAGGGTAGACTCACCTTCGATGTTGAATACCATACTCCGGCGTAATAGTCTGTCCAGCATTGCTGCAATGCCAGACAGACTGCTTCATCGCTGCACCGTTGTCAATATTCAAGGAGAGAGCTATCGGATGAGAGGCCTCAGAGAACCTTCGAAGCTCCCTAGAAAGGAGTTTGCCAGCGGTACGGGTGGCGGATAGAAAACAAACCAACTAGGGAATTTTCGTAATAATCCTTGGGGAATTTCGGCGAGCGGCGTCAAGTCAACCCGACCCCTCTGTGCGACGTCTCGTAGGAGAGTGGCTCAGCCGTCGCTCCTCCCAAGCTGTCCAAGAAGGGCCACGACGACCGATTCACACCCGGCACCCGCTGGCATGGGATGTTAGAATTTGAGGATGACCCGCACAGCAGTCATCATGACCGACACCAACGGATGTATCTCGCACTGGACGACTGAAGCCGAAGTCTTATTCGGATACGCCGCTCTGGATGCTGTCGGACAGACTCTCGACCTCATAGTTCCGATAGAACACCAGGAAGCGCACTGGATTGGGTTCCGTCGGGCGATGGCCCGGCCTAAGATCAAAGACTTAACTTCCGATCTTCCTCTTTGCTGCGCCGACGGCACGATTCGCCATTTTGCAGGTCGGCTGCTTGTACTCATGGATCCTCTTGGAACCGCCATCGGCGCAGTAGCAGTCTTCACTGACAGGGAAGAGGTTGGTTTCCGACCATTCGGATAGCGCAAGAATATCTGTACTCATGAACGAGGAACTACGAGAACCGACGCCAAACGACTTTCCACCTAAGCCGCACATATTGTGCTCTTCCGGTGATGCTCCCGAAACGATGAACAAGACGAGCGCATAACAGAGGATGCTGACTCAGGTAGGCTACCGCCAAAGATGCACCTCGTGCCATAGCGCCGCCAAACTGTGCTCCTGACGTCACGTTACAGCAATCCCGAGTAAAGAGATTCCAGTAATCACGACGAGTGCGGACTACCGAATAAGTGAGGCACAGGCGACGGCCGAGATTACAGTGACCAACAGAATGGTTCCAAAGCGCCGAAGAT
>JAJZIP010000242.1 GCA_021810525.1 Actinomycetes bacterium
ATTCCAGCCGTTGAGTCGAACCCCGATCTGGCTGCACCTACGCCACTGTCAGCAATGGACGACTCTAATTCGGAACCGAACCCCGATCCTGCCCCAGATGGGGATCCAGCTCCAACTCCTGGCTCTAAAAGTGGACTACGGCGCATTGTCCCCACCGGAGCCGTAAATAATGCAGCAAAATATGCAGCAGACCACTACAAGGGCACAGTCAAAGCAATCCCCAATGCTATTTCGTCAATGCCCCGTATTTCAGTGGAAAGCCCATTACATAGCGGTATTGAAGCTCGTGCTGCCTGGCGTGCAGCCAAGCGGGAAAGCATTCAACAAGTTAGAGAAACTCGGGTGGCCAAAGAAAAAGAGGCATCTGCATCGTTACCGGCTGCACCTGCATCCTCACCCAAGCCACCTGACCCACCGGATCCACCCGATACCTCTCCTAAGTCCGCTGATGCACCTAAAACACCGGACGCACCAGATTCGCCAGAGTCATCACCCAAACCACCTGATGCTCCATCTCAGCCTCCGGTTAGCAAAAAGGACGGATAATGCGTTTACCGTCCATTTCAGCTCCCTCCGTACCTAGTTTAAGGAAACGTCAACCACAAATTGCGGTGCCAATAGGCAAGCAGTTCGAGATCGTCCTAGTCTCTAGTGACCGAAAAGACCTGACACGCAAGGCTCTGAAGCTGATCCGCACCCCTGGTATTACAGAAGTGCTTACAAGCAGTGAATCCGGCAGATACGCCTACTGGCGGGTTATCACGTCTGATCCAAAAGTGGATCTCGACTGGCTGGGAGAACCCATTCCGCATGTTGCACCCATCTATTCCAAATCAAAAACCAAGGGTAGCTACTCAAAAACAAAGCGTGGCACCTGGCGTGTGGCTATGGAACTTATTCCAGTCAAGTCTGAAGGGTTAGAACGGGCAAGGCTTATTGAGTACAGAGGTATCAGTGGAGTTAGCGTATGGATAGCCGGTGATGAAGTAAAAGTCGGCTTTGCACTCGAAGTATCGACCCCCATTGACGGCACTCAAATCTGCCAACTATCGCTACTGACAATGGCATCGAAGATTGGCGTGCGTTGTGAAATAGTGCCCGATCCCAAATTTGCTGCACTCATTGAAAGCCTTTCTTTGGTGAAAGGTTAGGAAAGTGACTGCCGCTGTAGCCGTAATGCGTTCTAAAAGGGCACGTAAAGGACTGTTGCTCTTAATCGTGTCTTTAGTAGGCGCTACCGTTATGATCACAACCTTATTTGTCGCTACAGTGACCGATTTCCTTTTTGGAAGCGGTGGATCATCAGCGGCGGTTGCCTCAACAGGAAACATCAATATCACCTTTTCAAGTACAGAACCAGCAGAGAGCGCCTACGCCCTGCAACACATACCTGCCATACAGACAAATCCAAGCGTGGTCACATTCCCTATTCTCTATGCCGCCGCTACCCAAAATGGGAGCTGTGTCATGCCCTGGCCCATACTTGCTGGTGTGACAAATGAGGAATCCACCTTTGGTACAAGTACCAGTCCTGGGGTGAGGGGTGGGTCAAACTATGCAGGAGCACAGGGGCCGTTCCAATTCGAGCCTGCCACCTTTGCTGGTTATGAAAACCCAATCCCTAAGTTTCCAGGGGCAGCTCTTCCCCCCACTGCTTATGATGCGGTTGACGCTGCATTTGCCGCTGCACGTAAGTTGTGTGTTGGTGGGATCCTGACTGATCCAAAATTGGCCCTTTGGACGTACAACGCTGGATGGAACGGCATTACCTACGAGGCTGTGAACGGAAAGCTGACGGTGGTCTATAACGACTCCATGTTTGCTCATTCATCTGATAATCCGGCACGATATGTCGTAGACGTGCTCACAAATGCAGCCAAATATGGAAGTGGAACTATTACGGGATCCGCCAGCATGTCGGTCACCGGCCTGGCACCAGGAGCCAGCGGGAGTGTAAATCAGTATCGTCAACGTAGTGCTCTCTGGATGGCCTTGCTATCTGGGAAGAGCTGTTGGGCAGCGTTAGAGACATCATGTTACAATGCACTTCCGACAATTCTGGGCAACTATGACGGAATCGTGATTCCCCCTGCCCCATCCCAGATGAAACAAGACCTGATATCTACTTCTACCCCTTTAGCTGGGGATATAATCTTATTTGGAAACTACGTGACTACAACTAATCCAAAGACCCATAAACAGACCACCACTTTGCAGATAAACGACAACACCTATGGTGTAATGCTCGATCCCGCCACGGACAAGATTGCGGTGGTCTCTGCTGGAACAGCACCTTCTTTCCACTCAGCTATTACTGGCCTTCAGATGCCTTCAGCCCCTAGTGTTGGTGGGCAGATAGATTCCCTAACGATTCAATTCATTGGAAGCCCGTTCTAACCGAGTCAGGTGCTGAACTAAGACATACCGAGGTTCGTAAAGTCGTGATCCAACCTTAAGGTTACTTACTCGGCATCACGGACCGGGTTATACCATCCACCTTGTGACAACTCAAGACTATTGAAATCAATCGAAAAAGGTGGGGGCCATTGCTGAGTTGTCACCGCTGGAAAAACAATTGACCAATAAGGTTGCGGCAAAATGTCTATCTCGGGAAGATAGTATTTGCTTGACTCGCTGTTAGTGAACATACAGTGAAACAAGACCGGACCTAAGCTGAAACGGAACTCACAGCTAGCGGGCGTACCTTGTGGAAGCTCAAGAAGGTCGGGCCCTGTTGTCTTCCTGGCAAACTCAAAGATTACCTGATTAGATCCATAATTGGAAAGACGACCGACGCGAGCAAAAAATTCCTTAGGCGGTGACGGTTGTGCGAAGAAACTCTTCATTTCGTAATCACTAACTACAGATTGCTCACTCGTCGACACCGATTTTTCTAACGTAGGATGCAGCTTCAACCGATCAAATGTGTAGAGCTTCAAGGTCAGCCAACTACCTAACAGTTCTTGATCTTTGATTGTCAGCTCTGTACGCAATCCAGCCACCATAGGTTCGATAATGGGGCGCACACCATCTTCAAGGCTTGACATCCAACCGTTATTACATTCGCCGCAAACTATCGGAATCTTGAAGGCGCTAAACGATCCGAGCTTTTTCCGATTGTTGAAGAGATCACTTCGGGTATCCAGATCCCTAACACGGATTGAGAGGAGTACGTCCCCCGTGTTTCCAAGTTCACGAAGGTAGCGAGCGGCCCATTTGGGAATGAGATCTTCACGGGTCAAGTCCCTGTATTGACCACAAAACTGACAGTTGCCCCGGATTCTCTGTGTCACGAGGTGCAATGCTACCAAGTTATCGTCACAATAAGTTCGATCAGCCTGGCAGGAGTAAAATTAGATTTCAATTTCAATTGGCCCTGAATTCAGATTCAACAGATTCAAACTATGTGTTTGCCAGTGGGCGGTTTCAAGTGGACACCGATTGTAGATACTCTCACGCGAGTCAAAATTTACTTTCGCTGAGCTATAAAAATACTCACATATTTAGATTTGCCGTTATAATAAACCACAAGATATGTGTGAATGCCAGTGGCAAACCACAACATATTGTGGTTTCGAAAGAGCGAATACAGTTTAATTTACTTAGACTTCATTTAGGTCAACTCTGCGAAAGCACATCTGACGGCAGCAATGATAGATATATGAATACGGTTGAAAGGAGGTGCATAATGGCAAAGAATACAGGGAAGGACTACCGCAAGGGAGAAGTCCGAGACCGTAGTCAGGCTTTAAATCCTAAGACTGAACAATGGGTCAAGCGAGATAACAAGACTGGGAAGTTTATGGATGTCAAGGAGAATGGTAAACCATTCAAAGGGGTCCGCAAGGAGCACTGAGACAACTCAGGACACAAGTCAACCCAAGAAAATCAAACCGGCCTACTCGAAGTCTCCTTTAAGGTTTCATCCTTATAGTTGGCCACCTTGGTGCGATATTTAAAGATCTATACCGGATCTCCAAATCAATCCAGAATGGGAAGTTCGTCGCCCCACGTCGCCACTGCGAGACGATTTGCATAAGTATGACCGAAACCATCTCGTGCCATAAATGAGCTGGCAGCACGTGCACTATCTGAACTGCGATAGATCAAGCGATCACCAACAATTGTGCCTACGTATTTGCCATTTGGATCGTAGGCTTTATCGTTTCGAATACGTGCGACATGTTTCCCAGATCGAGAAAAAAGGTCTTCTCCTGACACTTTAAGCGGGCGACCCTTCTTCGTGTAAATTATTTCCGGCATGACCCATAGACCTCCTGTTGAGAGATGCTTACAGATTTTGAGATGGGTTTCAATCGTATCTCCGCTTGACCGGACTTACCAATGC
>JAJZIP010000243.1 GCA_021810525.1 Actinomycetes bacterium
CATCGAGATGCGCCGTTCAATAGCAATTTCTAAGGGCGGCGCTCTTGATGGACCAGACACAGGGGCCTGCGCCAAAGAGCCTGCCGGCGCCCTCCGATCCGCTGGCACATGCTGAGTTCGATCGGGTCAACCGGGTGCTGACCGTATACCCTCTAAACGATGAGCACACGAACTCGAGGCTGAATTGCACTACTCCCTGATCGCCTCGACCTTTGCCATCATGTTCTTGGCGGAACTGCCCGACAAATCAATGATCTCCTCGATAATCATGGGCTCTCGGCTTGATCCAATACGGGTCTTCATCGGCGCTGCTGCAGCTTTTTTGATTCAGATGATCATCTCGGTCACAGTTGGAGGCCTAGTGGCCCGAGCTCCTAGAAAACCGCTTGACCTGGTAATTGGCTTGCTCTTCCTTGCCGGAGCTGGACTCATCATCAAAGACATGAAGACAAGAGCTGCCGAAAAGGAGGAGGCGCTAGCAAAGGGAACTTCCAAGATGGGCTTCGTTCCGCAGATATTCCTGGCATTCGTAGTCACCTTTGCCGGGGAGTTTGGCGACCTCACCCAGATTGTGACGGCCAACCTCGCGGCAAAGACGGCCGACCCGATCTCGGTCGGAATAGGCTCCTTCCTCGGCGTCATAACCAGTACCAGTCTCGGAATTTTCTTCGGATCGAAGGTGCTTTCCAAAGTCCCGATCAGAGGAGTCCAGACGGCCAGTGTGGTGATAATGACATCACTGGGAATCTACACCATCGCGAGCATTTTTTGATCGAGCTTCACAAATTGACGGCGACTGCCAGATCCGCTTTGCATGAAAGCTGGGACCACCTGACCTGGGTCAGTTCTCAACTACACTTGTGACGAAATTCAGGTCGAATTGACGCCGCTACGGCATTATCCAGAGAAAGATCTCCGATGTCCGAAAAGTCTTGAACATGAAAGCGGAACGCTGTAAAGCACAGTTTCACTTGGCGGAGAGGGAGGGATTTGAACCCTCGGACCCGGTTTCCCAGGTCAACTCATTAGCAGTGAGACCCATTCGACCACTCTGGCACCTCTCCAGACCGCATTAGCGACAGTGTAGGAGATCCTAACAAAAAGACAATCATTGAACCAACGATCAGACCCAATCTCAATTTTAACTGCCACGACCGCACCCCGCTATACTTCGCGGAGTTGCCCAGTCGCAGAAGAGCCTCATAGGTGGCCAAACCTGACTATAGGAGTAAGAAACGGTGCATGCCGATACCCATCTGATGACAGTTTTTCAAGCCATAGTAATGGGGTTGCTACAAGGGATTACAGAGCTCTTCCCGATATCAAGTCTTGGCCACTCTGTCATTCTACCCCAGCTCCTGGGCTGGACTCAAATAGTCAAGGCTCAAGGAGCGAGCAAGTCCTTCTTCCTCACCTTTCTTGTGGGCCTGCATGTGGCTACCGCTGCTGCACTTTTCATCTATTATCGCAAAGAGTGGGTCAAGATAATAAAGGGCGTCATAGAAACCTTATACACCAGGCGGATTGAAACCCCTTACCAGCGGCTGGGATGGCTTCTGATTGTGGCGACGATTCCAGCGGGGATAATGGGGCTGCTCTTCGAGCACCTGTTCCGAAGCGTATTCGCCAAACCTCTTTGGGCGTCTTTCTTCCTCCTGATAAACGGACTCGTTCTCCTAATCGGTGAGAAAAAGCGCAAGGAGGCCGAGATGGCTCCCAGGAGGATCCACTCTAGGAGCGCCGTCAGGCTTCTCAAGAATGGACACCGCGCGCTCGACACCCTCGAATTCAAAGAAGCCGGAGTCGTTGGAGTCGCGCAGGTCTTCGCCCTCCTGGCTGGAATCTCCCGCTCAGGCATAACGATGGTAGCCGGATTGGTGAGAGGGATGGACCACGAAGACTCGGCGCGATTCTCATTTCTTCTCGCCACTCCGATCATCCTGGCTGCCGGACTCTACAAGTTGCCAGACCTTTTCAGCCACAGCGCAGCCGGAGTCCGTCCGCAGATCCTCATCGGAAGCATTGCAGCGTTCATCGCAGCCTACATCTCTGTAGCATTCCTGGTGAAATACTTCCGCACCAAGAACCTCTATCCCTTCGCGATCTACTCACTAGTGATCGGGGCAATCCTTTTTGTCCACTTTCTCTAGTCTGCCGTATTGAGACCGCCAGCTCTCCAACTAGTTTCTACAGAGGTTTTCGCAAGGAGTTAACTACACTGACGCTGTTTTATATCGCACTGTTTGGAATTCTCGGAGCTTGGGCAAGATACGGACAGACAATTCTGGTACAGGACATCTTTGGAAGATCCTTCCCTCTGGCCACCCTCTCTATAAACGTCATCGGCTCTTTCCTCATGGGATTCCTCTTCACCCTCACGCTGGAAAAGCTGAGCATCTCCGGTGCGCTTCGAACTGGGATTCTCACCGGCGGCCTTGGAGCATATACGACCTTCTCGACATTCTCGATCGAGACCTACACACTCTTTCAGAGCGGCTACCTCCTCAAGGCGGCATCATATGTGATCTTGTCCTTCGCATTGGGCCTTCTTGCAGTCATACTTGGTGTATGGCTCGCTCAGAGGTAGGAGGTCATTATGCCAGAGATGACGATGGTCAGAATCTATGTCTTGGAAGGCGAGCGCAAGCACCACAGATCAATGGCAGACCAGATCTTTGACCGTCTGCGTAAAGAGCACAAGATAAAAGGTGTCACCCAGTTCCGGGGCGTGGCAGGATTCGGAAGCCACGGGGTGGTCCACCACATAGATTTGGCGCATCTCAACGCCCACCTTCCGATAGTGATCGAGTTCTTCGACACGACGGAGATCGTGAGCGATGCCCTGGCGTGGATAAGAGAGCTGGTCGACTCCGACAAGATTGTCACCTGGAAGATCGAGGTAGGCTAGCCTCGCCGACCTAGGTGAACACCTATTATTTGGCAAGCTCCGGAGCGGGGACATTTCTCCTGTGGTACACAAGAAACTTCAGCCTGGACTTAGAGACGTAGTCGGTGATTCGGCTGATAATTGCCAAACCAATCGGCCTGAGAGCTACTGTTACCAGAGACCCGAAAATCAGTCCGCCTATCACGTCGCCGGGATAGTGGGCTCCAACATACACTCGCGCAAAGGCTAGAAAGAGTCCCAGGACCAAGGCCACTATCCCCATCGGGACATCTGCCAGCAAAAGACCAACTATCATCGCCCCTGCGACAGTGGCATGATCCGAAGGAAAGGTGAAGTCGTTGGCTTTGGGGACCAGTACCTCGACGCCCTTGATGGCGTAGTAAGGACGCACCCGTCCGACGAGATGCGAAAGCGGTTGGTTGAGCCCCAGCGCAATAAGCGTGCCTGCGGCGGTCCAGAGCACCCTGTCGACACTTCGTTTGGGATTGGCCGCCTTCCTGGCCCTAAAATACGCTATCAATCCCACGATTCCCAAAATGACTACTCCGCCATAGAGCGCGTACTCCTTCATGAACAAGTGAGCGAAAGAGGTGCGTCGTGCGAAGCTATTGACGTCCAAATACAGGCGCCGATCCAGACTAGCAAGCGAACTCATTCGAAGATCTCCTTCTGTACCGAGATTCAACCAGGTGCCCGCCTGGTTCAACCGTGGAAGTTCTTGGCTACAACGCTAGAACATTCGTCAGCGACTCAGGCGTCCGTAGCCTCAGGCCGGTCTCATTTTTCAGAACGCGCGACGAAAAAGGTCCTTGCGGTCTGGCGTTCGATTCCACCCGAAGACAGCCCTCAGCCAGCCGTCCTCTGAGCTCGGCCGCCAAAGAGACGTTGCAGCCGGCCTGTTACGAAACCCTGAACAGGGCGACGAAAAGTGGCCTTGTGCCTGCCATGAATAGCTTGAAGATCCGCAACCATCTGGATTCCCCACTGCGATACCTTTGAACTTTAGGAGAAGCCGAGCATCAGGACGCCGAATCCACAAACTGTGCGGGTCTGATTTTGTTTGTTAAGAACTTTCGCTATAGCTTCGGTTTGGCAAGGTATCAAGCCGCTCGCGTTCCTCTCTGCACCTCCTTGACGCCAACGACATTTCATTTTCATTTCAGCCGATCAATCGATCTCGGTAGGTACACCCTTGCGAGCACCGAGACCCTCGCCCGCACCCGCACCCAAGCGGTGTAGACTCTCCTTTGCCTCAGAGGACGCTCTGCGATGCCGGCCAGCATAACTTTCATCTGAGGCTTTGGTCCCACAGCTGAACGAAAGAGGATGGCCGTTCAAGTAGACGAATCGTTGGAACCGCCGCCGTCAAAGGGCTTCTGCGATGTGGAAGATCCAACAGAAGCCGACTTGTTTGGCAAAAAGATCAGTGC
>JAJZIP010000244.1 GCA_021810525.1 Actinomycetes bacterium
TGCTGAGTTAATACGAGGCGATGGGATGGCCTCAGTTCATGTCTCTCAGGGTACTGATGCTGTGGTAAAAGGTGGGGGGAAGAAGTAAATGGATGATCTAGTCGAAGTGCAAAGTCAGATTGAGCGCCTAAATGACCTTCCTGGAGTTTCGTCACTTGCTATGAATAGTGCGATAGTTCTTTTGCGAGGATGGTATCAGAATTTCAAACCTACTCCCGAAGATATGAAGACCTGGATTTACTTAATGCGGGATCTCGATCCAGAACTGTTTATTCCAGCCGCCGAGGAGTGGGGGAGAACCCAACCAGATTGGTCTCCCACTGCTCCGCAATTTCGACAGGTAGTGGAACGGCTTGATGCAGAGCGGCAACGAGTGCTTCGTAGGGCAGTAAATGTAGAACGCCTTGAAAGCTCAAAACTTGCTGATCGACGCATTCGCATAAGGACTCGCCACAGCTAAGTCCTATTTTGCACGGAAACACATTGCAACCGTCGCTCTTTTCGGGTGGCGGTTCTCTCTTTTACTAGAAATCTATAGCCACCATGTTTTGTGAAACAGTGGAGTCCCGTTACTTCTCTCAGATAAGTGAAAACCAGGGAATAACTGCAATCTCACACCCCTGGTAGTTGAGTGAAGTGCGGACATTTTCCGGTTGTGACCAACCCTGATGGAGCTTCCCGGGAGACTTCTGTTTCTCGTGCATACATATAGATAGACAAATAAACGATGAGCGGGTGAGCTCAGAGAGAGGAAATTCCAATGGATACAAATTGCCCAGTTTGCCACAGCGCTATTTTTGATGCTGGAGACAAGTACGTTTGTGAGAAGATGGATCAGTGCCCTGGCGAGTTCAAGGTCTGGGGAAAGATCGCTGGATATGAGCTAGCACCAGAGGATCTAATCACCATTTGCGCTGGTAATGAAACGCCTGAGCATGCCTTTACCTCCAAAGCCGGTAAACCATTTCATGCCAGTCTGATATGGGATGACAAGGAGCGCAAGGTTGTCTTCAAATTCCAAAATACCCGTGAAACACTCGAAGGTGTGTTGTGTCCTGAACATGGGGTACAGCTGAGAGGTTCAGAGAAGCGTTACTACTGTCCTACGAAAATCTCCGAAGGAGTTTGGTGTCCAGTCGGAGCATGGCGAACGATTGGTAGCCATGTGCTCACCAAAGATGAGTTAGCTGATCTTTTAGATGGTGTTCCAGTTGGACCATGGGAGATGAAGCGACGGGATGGCTCGGGTACCTATCAGGTTATGGCCGAGTACGACTTCGAAGAGAACAAGGTAAACACCGATTTCTACGGATCTGCTTCGAGGGCAAGCTAACAATGCAACATCGCAGTATTCGAACCTGGTAGGCGCTGAGCACAGTTGCCGCCAGGTTTGATCTTTTAGGATTCAGGTCATCTGATATATAGCCTTTGCTGCAGAATGCCAATTCAGTTTATCGATACGGCACGAGATAAGGAAAGTTGATAAACATATGCACAAAATTTGAATTTCTACGGCAACCTTACACGTAATGGATTTTTTTGATGTTTCATCAAATTCTATTAAGTGGGTTGCTCTTTATTCTTTAGCGTCGAGCGGATCATTTTTAGAGTTGGACTCGTAATCGAGGGCCGTTAGCTCCGAGTGTAGGTAGTCATCATCAAGTAATTTAAGAATCTTGAACCGATGTTGGGGATCATTTCTAAATACGAGCTTTACATTGTCACCATTTCCGGTGATTTCTACTCCACATTCGGGATGTTCACCAATAAATTTCACGAGGTTCGGCATTGTC
Source organism: Actinomycetes bacterium (assembly GCA_021810525.1). Classification (GTDB taxonomy): domain Bacteria; phylum Actinomycetota; class Acidimicrobiia; order Acidimicrobiales; family Acidimicrobiaceae; genus SCQM01. The sequence goes on from JAJZIP010000244.1 coordinate 1,794, forward strand.
ATAGCTTTTAGGTACCTTGGATGGTTGGTCAGCTTGCGTTGGATCGATGCCATTTTGCCTAGCATCGCAGGCGATCCAATCACTGCTTGGAGCATTTGCTCAATGCCGTCAATGTGCAATTGAGCCGTAACTGCTGCGAATGTCTCATTCGCTTGCTGACGCATTTCCTCCATCAAACCAAATAGTTGTTGAAATGCTTTTCGGTTCTTGAAGAATACAAAGGGGCCTATAACGACTGCTATAAAATCGTTGCCTAGCATAACGATTTCGCCCTTAGGGATATCGAGGGTGTTACCTTGAAATATTAGCCCCAGTCTCTTCGTCCTCGCTACTACTTGGTTTGTCGGTAAATATTGCAAAAATATTGCATATGATGTTCCCGCTTCAGCTCGAATGGCGGCAAAGCGAAGGTGTTTGAAGTTGGAGTTTATGGGGTTCCACAGAGGTACGTTCGCTAGGTCTTCGAAATCAGAGAAGAGCTGCCCGAATAGTGGAACGTCTTGAATGTTCATCCACATAACTTGGCCGTCAGCGGGTGAGCCCGAGGGTTGGTAGCCAATGATTTCGTATTCTACGTACTCTGAGGCAGTTTTTCTTACAACTTCCGTGATAGCGCTTGCGGCATCTTGCGTGAGCCGAGCTTGGGAAATATCAGGTGGTATTTTGGGCGGCAATAGGGCTAAAAGAATGTCTGTGACTGGTCCAGTGTCGTGTAATAATTTCAGTGCCTGTACTGGGAGGGATGAATCCCCAACTGGCAGATTTGTAGTACCTGTCATTTCTTAACCTCCCAATAGACGTAGTCGCTTAACCGGCGGGCGGAGATCGTTGTATGAGACCGAACGAAATTTTGGCGACTGATTAGTACTACTGATGCATCGTGCTCGGTTACGACCTGGAATAGTCGGTAGCCTACTAATGCGAGGAGCGGATTCACATAGAAGAGTTGGGATCGCACGTAAAGAAGAGCTATCAGTACGACAAATAGGACAATGGCCCAGCGGTCGCGAGCGCTTGAGGCGTTCATTGCAGCGAAAGGCACTATATAAGTAGCGACGTACGCCAGGACATCACCATCTCGGATTTGGGTGGTAGCTACTTCAAGCTTTTGATCTGTCAGGTTCACTTTCGAATAATAGAACACACCTGTGAGGACTATCGCTCCTGCGGCTGCAATAAGAATATTTATCACTATTGACCAGCCATTTCCAAAGGTGCCAAGTAGCGCAAAGACTAAAAACAGTGGCGTATATGATGACAAGAACAGCGCAAACTGCGACAGAGCTGTCATAACGTGGTCTTTATCTCGTAGTAAGGTTCTCGGCTAATTTGGCCCATTGAAAAAATGTACCATGAAGTCGTGACGTTCGCCGAGTTTTGGTTTAGGCATGTTTACGAGCAAATGTTTTGCTTTGCGTAATTAGCGGTGCTTTTGGAATGGTTCCGAGATGCTAAATATATTGATTGCTGAATACTAAAGTTGGTGGTCAGATTAAAAAATAGAGTACGGGTACTGCGACAGGCATCTACGAACACAGCAGACCCTACAATTAGGTTGATGGCATTGCAACTCCGAGACAGCATCAATATTCCTAACTCCATAAGCGGGCTCCGTCCCTGCACTACCGAACTACGCAATATCGTTGGTCTCTCGCCAGGAGTTGACGTTGCAATTCACCAAAATACCTATCTGAACGTGGTCGATAAAGTGGAGGCGCAGCTTCGCAACGTCTTTATGGATCCCACCGTTTGGAATCATCTCTACGGTGACCGTTACTGGATCATTTATGCCGCTGGGGAAGCCACGCCACGTCCGATAATGTTGATAAATGGCGAAGCGGAGACCCAGGCGCGCTATATTGATTCGCTAGTTAATCAGCTTGAGCATCTAGGAAAATGGCTGGACGCGACTGACGGTGAGATGGCCGTGCTTGATACCCATGTTTTGTTGCATTTTCAGCCACCTGAGCAGGTTGACTGGAAGACGGTCACGGGCACAGATACTGTTCGAATTATCCTGCCACTGCGGGTTATCGAAGAGTTGGACATGTCCAAATATCGAGAACGAGATGATATTGCAGATCGAGCACGACGACTCCTCAGCCAACTCTGGGCTCTCCTCAGCCCAACGGCGGGTGGACCAGTGAAGATTCGAGAAGGTGTCACAATCGAAGTACCTGTCGATGACGGTCCCAGACAACGGACATTAGACGCCGATCAGGAAATACTTAATCAATGCCTGATGCTGAAGGCAGTTGGCCAAGCGGTAAGGCTCATTTCCGATGACACGGGTCTTTCAATTCGGGCAACGGCACAAGAGGTGACCGTGATACCAATGCCGGAGCACTACCTGCGCAAGAAAGTGAAAGTAGCGGAGGCAGCAGATACAAACTCTCAAATTAATCATCTATAGATTGACGAACCCGATGAGCCTATCCTCCAATGATCCAGTTCCCTCCTGCGGGCTCATCTGACCAGATGGATATTGAAAATCACTTGATTTTGGCCGATTCAGCATTGAGAGG
>JAJZIP010000030.1 GCA_021810525.1 Actinomycetes bacterium
ATGAGATTTACGAACTGTTCCTCGATCTCGATGCCAGGGAGAACCAGATCGAGTTTCCGATAGTCTACGCAAGCGCAAAGCAGGGCTGGGCCAGCCTGGACCGCGACAAGCCTGGTGAAACCCTGAAACCACTTTTTGAGGCTATTCTCGACCACATTCCAGCTCCAGAGTTCGACGAAACTCACCCTTTCCAGGCCTTGGTGACGAACATAGACGGAACCGCCTATCTGGGCCGGTTGGCGATCTGCCGAATAGCAAATGGCATTGTTCGAAGAGGACAGACAGTTGCCTGGTGCAGAACCGATGGCACAATCCAGCGCGGCAAGGTTGCTGAGATCCTCATAACAAGCCTCTTGTCGAGACGCGAGACCGAAGAAGCAGGCCCAGGCGAGATCGTAGCGATTGCAGGATTCCCGGAGATCACAATCGGCGAGACCCTCGCCGATTCCAACGATCCGCGCCCGCTACCGGTGCTGAAGGTGGATGAACCCAGCCTTTCCATGACCTTTGGGGTTAACACCTCCCCCCTCGCTGGACGAGACGGCAGTAAGCTCACAGCAAGACAGATCAAATCCAGACTCGACTCAGAGCTGGTCGGCAATGTCTCCATAAGGGTTCTCAATACCGCCAGACCTGACACCTGGGAGGTTCAGGGCCGCGGAGAACTGGCACTTGCCGTCTTGGTCGAAACCATGAGACGGGAAGGCTTTGAACTCACAGTCGGGAAACCCCAGGTTCTTACTAGAGAGATCGATGGGAAGGTGCATGAACCGGTTGAGCGACTCGAGATAGACATGCCGGAGGAGTTCTTCGGACCTGTCACCCAAGCCCTCGCACAGCGCAAGGGTTCGCTTGACCAGGTCATAAACCACGGTTCCGGTTGGGTTCGAATGACTTACTACATACCGTCACGAGGACTTATCGGCATAAGGACCGAGCTGCTGACTCAGACCAAGGGAACCGCAATCATCAATCACGGATTCGAGCGATGGGAACCGTGGGCGGGGGAGATGCGAAACCGCTCAAACGGCTCGCTTATCGCGGACCGAACAGGAGTTTCAACAGCTTACGCGCTCCTGAACCTCCAGGAGAGGGGAACCCTTTTCATAGGTCCCGGGGAGGATCTTTACGAAGGAATGCTGATCGGAGAAAACTCCCGCAATGACGATATGGACGTCAACCCGACCAAAGAGAAGAAGCTAACCAACATCAGATCCTCAACCGCCGAAGAGTTCGTGCGACTCACCCCTCCTCTGCGCATGACCTTGGAGGCAGCATTGGAATACCTGAATGAAGATGAGTCAGTCGAGGTCACCCCTCGTGCCGTCAGGCTGCGCAAAGTGGTGCTTCAAGCCTCAGAAAGGGCCAAACACCGGAAGTCCGGAGTTCTAACCGACTGAAAGGTTTCGTCTGAAACTGAATGGCAACCTCGCCACTTCGCTTACACCAATCACCCGTCTAGTCTTGGGCGACACGACCACCAACGTAAAGCGGCTGACTGGTTGTGTGCTGGTTGTCGCGCGCTGTCGTATCAAACGGTATGCGACCAGACAGAAGTCCGATTCGTTCGAAGATATCTGGTGGTCGAGGATTGAGGAAGCGGTCTTTCTATCGATGAGCCGCACGCCAAGGTACAGCTTCTCTGAAGCGACTGCTTGCTGCGCCACTGGAAGAGCCGCGAAACAAGTCCCAGGACCGGAAGATAAGGCTAGCCTGGTACTAGAGCATGACGCGAGGACCGCTCCAACTAAAACTGCACCAACCAGAGTTCTCAATCGAAACGAAAACCCGCTAACCCGTTCCGGCCTGCTCATCTTTCACCTCCTCCAACACTATGAGAGGGCCGTCGTCGACGCGATTCTCGGCGCGCCTCATGCGCAAGCCAAAGTAGCAGCCAATACCCGGCAGCAACCACATCCAAAAACTCAAGAGCCTGTAGATGAGGACGGCGGCAATTGATGCATCCTGGTTTCCGCCGTAAGCAACCAGGGCAATTGAGATGGATCCTTCGACAACACCAAGACCTCCTGGAGTTATGGGGAAATTTGCAGCGAGCTGGCCAGCGCCATAGGCAAGGAGAAGCCCCTCGAAAGGAATCGGAGATTTAGTGGCGAAATATGCAATTACAAGCACGGAGGCATCGAAGATCCAATTCAAGAGTCCCCAGACAAAGGCCCTTGTAAGACGCGCTCTTGATGGAGAGATCAGGCTGATCTCCTCCTCGAGCTGCAGAACCTTTTTGGTGAACTTCCATGACGCCCCGAGCTTGCGCTCCAGGAACATGAGAAGACTTCCAACTCTGTGAACTGCTTTATCCGCCCTGGCTACTAGGTACAAGATGCCGATCAGAACTACCCCGACGGTCACCAGAGAGCCTGTGAGAGAGATACCTGAGACACTGCCTTCGGAGATCAAGAGGCCTATTACGGCAAGAAGGAACAGAGAGAGCCCGGCCAACACGTTTGCCGCCAAAACAGCCCAACCCGAGAGACCTTCGCTAGCACCCACATCTCTGAATCGGCGGTAAGAGTAGACCGAGGCGAATGCGGGGCCACCAGGAACAACGCTGTTGATCGTGTTGGAAGCCAAGAATATCGAGAGTATTCGCCAAAAGCCGGATTCAACACCTCCAGCAGCCAACATCGACCTTTGCAGCTGTGCATAGGCAGCCATGGAAGCGCTTTCAAGGATCAACGCCGGTATCAGTAATCCCAAATTCATATGACTGAATATGCTCGAAATTCCAGTCAGCTCGGAGCGGCGATCATTTACGACGTAGATCGCGACAATGGCAACCAGCACAACCCACAAGATTCCAACGACCGTGCGGACTGTTGAAATTCGCCGCTTAGCCATCGATCCGGGTACCCGTTGTTCAGCCAATGTCGATGACTTGCCGCAGAGTATCTAGGTTTCCGACCATCTGGGACTCTCCTACAGCAACTGCCTCTCATACGGAAGCATAGCTCACTCATCCCGTGACAAAACCTGGGATCCACGACCCGTTCTGCTTAGGACCCAGGATGAATGGGCTCCAATTTAGTCAACTCTGGGCCGACTGGAGTTGGCCTGCCAACTAAGTTACTTTGACACGTAAAGGTCAGCGAGCGACTACGAACCAGGACAACATGCTCTCAAAACCCCACGCACAACCGGGCATTCTTACGAGGGTCCCAGGATCGACCGAGGCATGCGTTACAGAGTTGGATGGCAGGCGAGTGATCGCGGTATTTTCGAACCCCGGTCAGCAAAGAGGCGCCTTCAGGGAGGATGACGGCGCCAAGATCGCCCGAGCGGCGGTGTTGGCCAAAGAGAACCGTCTTCCCCTTGTGCTTGTGCTATCCACTTCAGGAGCGTCGATATCAGACGGCGTGTCTGCGCTTGCAAGTTGGGGAAGAGCGGCCAGAGCAATATCGGATATTTCCGGAATAGTCCCGATATTGATCGGGCTCACCGGACCTGCCATCTCTGGCCCTGCTCTGCTCCTTGGGCTAGCCGACATCGTCATAGGTACCGTCGATTCCTACGCTTATGTATCTGGTCCGGCCATGGTCGAGGAGTTTACCGGGGTGAAAACCTCCGCTGCGGAATTGGGTGGCTCCCATGCATTGGCATCAAGATCAGGCGTCCTGTGTGCGGAGGTCACCGATGCCACCGAGATACTCGAGAGCATCATCGAGGTTCTCTCCTATCTCCCAGATTCAACAGACAGCCTTCCCGAACGGATCGCAGATGATGACGACCCCGACCGTGTATGCGAAGGACTCGCGCACATCATCCCGGAGTCGGCCACAGGCTCTTACGACGTGCGAGCCATCGTGGATGAGATCGCGGATAACGGCGACTATCTCGAGTTGCGCGGAAAATGGGCTCCGCAATTAGTGACCTGCCTAGCCAGAATTGGAGGCAGGTCCATCGGCATCATCGCCAACCAGCCGCAAGCAATGGCCGGAACTCTTGATATTCAAGCGTCGCAAAAGGGTGCGCGCTTCGTCAGATTTTGCAGCGCCTTCAATCTTCCACTGGTTACCCTCGTCGACACCCCCGGTTTTTTACCGGGAAAAGACATCGAGTGGAGGGGGATGATCAGACACGGTGCTGAACTGGCTTTCTCCTATGCGGCTTGCAGCGTTCCTCGAATCTGCGTGATAATGCGAAAGGCCTATGGCGGGGCATATATCGTAATGGACTCAAAAGGAATGGGGTCCGACCTCGTGTTTGCCTGGCCTCAGGCAGAAATTGCGGTTATGGGAGCCCAGGGTGCAACCCAAATTCTGATGCGCAGAGCTTCCGACGAGGAGAGGCTGGCCTATCAAGGCAAATACCAGGAGACCTATCTCACCCCTTGGATCGCTGCAGAGAGAGGCTTCGTCGACGCAGTCATCGATCCGATCAGCACCCGATCCGAGATCAATGCAGGTCTCGACATCCTCATAGCAAAAAAAGAGCGGATCCGCCCCTCGAAACACGCCAACTCTCCACTTTAGGACTCAGATGCCGTGTTTGGAGAGAAGCCCCAGGGTCGCCTCGGGATCAGCCACATCTATCACAACATAGCGATACCGAAAATTTTCAAGCTCAAAAGTCAGCACGCTTTCGCCTCTGAAGCAGGCCCAGAAAGCCGGGCCCTGGTCGCGATATCCCCTAAAGGAGCCGACTCTGAAGAACGTGGGAATGGTTATCGACCCGAGCCGTCGACTGAAAGTCCCGTCCTTGGAAAAGACGTGAGGCGTTGACCTCACGCTCACGACGGAATCCAAAGGGAACGTGACCTTCCCACGCAACGAAAGCACTTTGGCTGGTCCAGACAGAGTAACGACCACCATATCGCCATCCACGTTGACTTCGCTTACAACCCGGGCGGTACGCCCCCAGGCTATCGTTCCCACCCAGAAGGCAATTAGTAAAGCGATTATCACGTACCCGATCACCGGATTGCTGGCAGCTGCTGCTAGCAACAAAGGCCACCCCTATTCCTCGACCACAGACTCCAAGATACCTGGCAATCATCGTAAGCCTGCTTCAACCAGCTGCTATGGCGGCCAGCTTCACGACCGTGTTCCACCTCCTCGTCGTAGCGCTACTGTTGCTGACCTTTTCCCAGAAGGCATTACCCAAATTGGTTAGATGGTACGGGCCATGACAATAGATGAACACATCATTCCCAGCAATTAGGAACTTATCGGATCTAGGGGCACATTTGACATATGAGTCAACTCGATCCAGATCGACTTCACTGCGTAGGAATGTTACATAAAGCCGCTCCCTATCGGCTGGATCCAAATCGAACGGATCCGAAGCCGCCAACTTGCAAACAGCTGTTGCACTACGGACCGTTACAGGAATCTCCAGCTGGAAATGGTCGGATATTACAGCTTGTATCGCAGCCTCGGTCTCAGACTCAGCCACGTCGGAGTCCAAGACCAGATTGCCACTTTGGATATAGCTGGTGATGGTGTGAAATCCGCTTTCCCTCAGCAGCTCACAAAGAACTGGCATCGAGATTCTGTTCACTTTGCCAACGTTTACGGCTCTCAACAGAGCAACACAACGACCCAATTCCGGCCTCTCGCCATGGACAACTACCCCTTATACGAGCCAGCATAGCGCCGGTCTCTGTTCGAGGTTTTTCCCAATTACACAGAGGCGGTGGAGCGCGCTGGAACTTCATGAGCGTGAGACCGTCTCAAAGTTGCTGGTTATGCTAGCCTTGCCCAACAAACGCTAGGTAACCAAGTGATCGGTCATTTGCCAAAATACATCGAGGGAATGCTGTTTTGATTTGCGAGCGGTTTGAGATGGCGGTTCACTGAAATGGCTCTTCAGATCCTCTTACTCGGGATTGCGCTCATCGCAATTGCATTGAGCGCGGACAGATTCGTGATGGGAGCTGCGAAAACCGCCGAAGCACTTCATGTCTCCCCGTTGATAGTGGGTGTGGTGGTGATTGGATTCGGCACAGGTCTGCCCGAACTCATGACAGCGACGCTGGCTAGCATCCATAACCGTGCTTCAATGGGTATCGGAAGTGTCCTCGGCTCAACTGTTGTCAACAGCACGCTCGTGCTGGGCGCGCTGGGAGCGATCAGCACCCCGATGATCAACTCCCGGGTGCTGAAACGTGAAGGCATGTCCCAGCTACTAGCTGTGACGGCATTTGGCTTGGTAATAGTCTTCACTCACGACCGCCTCTTCTATATCCTTCTGCTCGTCCTACTCGCGCTCTTCGTCGCCTCCACTTTGATGGGTTCATTCACGCGTCGAGATAACACCGAGCTAGAAGCTGAGGCTCGCAAGGTCGAACAGGCGTATCGATGGGGGATAGGGAAATCCCTGACTGTAACTATTGTGGGCTTACTGATTGTCCTTGGCAGCGCAGAGTTGTTGGTATCTTCTGCAACCAACCTGGCAGTGCACCTCGGCGTTTCGAAAGCTGTCATAGGAGTCACACTTGTGGCGCTCGGTACCTCTCTTCCGGAATTGGTGACCGCAATCGCGGCGGCCCGAAGAGGCCACAGCGATCTAGTCGTAGGCAACATCTTCGGCGCAAATCTATTCAACTCCACTGCGGTTGCAGGGGTAGCCGGAATGATTTCCCCCGGTGCACTGGATATACCGAGGCTCTCCTACGAAGTGATCTTCATGATCGCCGTATCCATGGTTGCGATCCTCTTTCTCTCCTCAGCCAGGCGCCTTTCAAAAATAGAGGGCTGGATGCTCATAGTCGCCTACATCCTCTGGGTGGCCTTCGTCGCCCGTTGACGGATTACATAGAAGCAGGCGTGAACGGAGCGGCTCCATACTTGTCCAGATAAGTAAAGTCTTCAACAGGCTTTCGAGTGAGTTTCGTAAAGAGCTTCTTAGGTGTGCCAATAGTAATAAGCCCAGCCACAGCAAACTCCTCTGGTATCTCAAAAAGTCGTTTCATCTCTGGCTCGCGCCGGCATATAACTGTCGTCATGACCCCTCCCAGCCCCTTTGATCTGGCTGCCAGCAGGATATTGTGAGCAAATGGGTATACCGAAGCTCCTCCAACAATGCTCTGGCGGTCCAGACCGTTGTCGAGACAGGCCAAGTCCAAAAGTCTCGCCAAGATGACCAGGACTACCGGTGACTCATCCAGATGATGGGCATACTGGTTCGAAAATGTCATTCCGGCAGCCTCTTCCAGATCGACCGCAGGACCTTCCCACCTACCGTTGCTGATCGGAGCAAACGGCACTAGACCCCTTTTCACGTGAGCCATATACTCTTTCCAGCCCTCCGAGTACAGTTCGCGTATGCTGCGTCTCAGCTCCAGATCCTTCACCACCAGCACTCGCCATGGCTGTCGGTTCCCTCCGCTCGGAGCAAACCGAGCGGTATCGAGAATTTCGTACAGCACCTCATCCATGCGTGGAACATCCAGGTACTCTCGCACAGCTCCGGCCGTAGTCATTACTTCAAACAATTCCATGGCCTAATCTCCCTTGTCCATCGCAAACATGAGTCCTTACGGCAAAGTCAAGCGTCACCCCAGGATCCACAATAGAGTAGCTCTTATGGAGTATATGGACCACGAAGTCATCCAATTTGTTCTCACCACCTACCGGACGTGGGCTATCGTTGGCGCTTCCAGCAACGCTTCTCGACCTAGCAATGAAGTCATGCGCTTTCTTCACGACCTTGGCTACAACGTGGTACCGATCAATCCAAATGAGCAGGAAATCCTGTCCAAGAAGTGCTTCCCGTCGCTCAGCGCTGCGAGTGAGGAGCACGACATCCAAGTAGTGGACGTCTTCCGGATGCCAAGCGAGGCCATGACAATTACCCAAGAAGCCATCGCGATCAACGCCCGTGCCATCTGGTTCCAATTGGGCGTAGTCAACTTCGAAGCCGCATCCCTCGCCATCAAAGCCGGGTTATTGGTCGTAATGGACACCTGCCCTAAAATCGAAATACCCCAGCTCGACCTGGCCACCAAGCTATGGGAACCCTGATCCAATCACATAAGAGCAGAAGCATAGATCAGACACAAGACCGCTACCACAAAAGGTATGCCAATGCTCGTTTCAGGAGGCACTGGCCACGCCCGGACAGAGCCACCTATAGATAATGAGATCCAAGCACTCACAAAAACGTCACCTTGGTCCGTAATATCAGTGGCAGCGGTATAGGCTGTCGGACTTTCAAGCCCTTAGTCTGAGCCTGGAGCGTCATGAGAGTAGTAGTGGAAGGCAACCTGTCGCTGACCGGCAGCTACGGGATAGTGAACTTCTCCCTTGGCAGATCACTCAGCCAGCTTGGCCACGAGGTGGCCTTTGTTGGATTGGATATTAACCCCAGCGAGATCTCCGCGCTCATAGCTGCCCAAGGTTTAGCTGGCCCCAATGTCAGCGTTGGGGAACCGGGACCGTGCCCCGACGTGAGAATCCGACAGATTTGGCCACCGATGTGGGTGCGTAGACGACCCCAAGAACTCCTAGTTGTCATCCAGCCCTGGGAATATGGCTCGATACCGCTGGAATGGCTGGACGGAATAGTCAATGTGGACGCGATCTGGGTGCCAAGCGAATACTCCAAGCGCTCCTACCTGCAGGCTGGGGTAGACCACAGGAAGGTCTGGGTCGTGCCAAACGGCTTTGACCCTGAAGGTATCACGGAAAATGAGCGTTCAGAGCACAAGAAGAAGAGACTCCTATTTCTAGGAGGCACCATCTTTCGCAAAGGGATCGACATCCTCGTGAAAGCGTTGGATGCCCTCGACGACAAGACATTGAACGGCTTGGAACTTTTGGTCAAAGAAACCGGTGGGAATTCCTTCTATTTGGGCCAATCCCTGCTCGAGGAGTCGCTCTCATCTCACCCGAGAGTCGGGTCCGTAACCACTGTACAGCGTCAACATCTGGATAGGGCAGAGCTTTTTCACCTGATCTCCGCTTCCGACGCCCTGGTTCATCCGTATCGGGCTGAGGGCTTTGGCCTACCTGTTCTCGAGGCGATGGCTTTGGGCACCCCGGTTATCCACACACAAGGCGGGGCTACAAATGAATTCTGCGGTCCTTGTGAATCTCTCCTGATTCCCTCAACCCTCACAGTTGCCGACCAGCCAAAAGTGGGCAACTCTTTTCTTGCAGACAAGTGCTACTGGCTCGAGCCCTCTACGGAGCAGCTCACCCAACTTGTTTTCAGCCTCACCGAGGGACGGGCCGACACCGAAGCACTAATCGATGCCGGCAAAAAAAGGGCGCTCGACATGACATGGGCGAAAGTCGGAGAAAGAGCAGAAAAGGCCTTAAAAGAACTGTGCAATGGGGAGATTCCGCCAGATTCCCTCTCAATTCTCGTTGATGACGTTTCTGATCTGCTAAACGGTGGCGATGCGAGACCTGCTCCCCTGCTTTCCCGCATCGTCGCTACGGGTGACCTGACTACCGCGTTTCATCTGGCAGCCTATATTGAACGGAAGATGAACGCGAGAGAAAGCGTTGAGATCGCATCGGTGCGAGAGCGACTCGCATCCATCTCGACCAACGCGCCGGATGTCTGGTCGGGAGGGCCATACCGAATGCTGGTCGCCGGCGCAGAGTTCGAAAAGGTCGGCCACTTTGGATATGTGCATGATTTCGAAGGGAGCAGCCAGGCCACCCTTCTCGTCGCCAAGCACCTCTCGAACTACCTTTCTCACTGTGGCTCCATCGCAGATCTTGCCTGCGGTCAAGGTTCGATGATGAGGGTTCTCCGGAGCCAAGGCAAGAAAGTTCAAGGAGTGGAGGCAGATCCTGCTTTGGTCAAAGCGCTGCGGAGCGACGGCTTTGCAATCTATGAGGGTTACCTGCCAGGCGACCTCCAAAACATTGAACTGGAGAGCTTCGATGGGGTTTTCTTAGGGCACATAGTGGAACACCTCCAACCCTCCGAGGTTGAGATACTGCTCCAGTGGATCTTCGAGAACATCGCTGACCATGGCACGGTTGTAATACAGACGCCGGACTTCGCCAACACCAATGTCGGGCTTCACAACTTCTGGCTGGACTCCTCCCACATCAGGCCCTATCCCATACCGCTGCTCAAGACGATGCTTTCAAAGAGCGGCTTCGTCCCCCTGGAGGGCGGGTGCCGACGCATTCCGGAAGTGGCGCCCCTTGACATAATCGCAGTCGCCCGGCGCATTCCTCGCAATATCTCTTCTAGAGCCAAACAGACCACCCCCGACAACATAGGGATCAGGATCGGCCACCTCGGGCTGTTTGGTGGCGACTCGGGCTTTTCCCAGGCTTCTAGAGGCCTCCTCGACATCGATGGGCTGTCAGACGAAAATATCGAGATCGTAAGGGTCTCCGTCGATCAGGACCTCGGCAGCCAAGCCACGATCGGCAAGACCGTACCCCTCAGATTTTCCGATCGGATCGAAAACGATATCGCCATTGTCGACGTGCCGGTGGGATGGGTTGCAGAACTGGGCTCCAGAGTCCGGGCAAGGTACAGGATTGCTCGCACAACCTTCGAAGCGTCGCCACTTGCGCTTCCAATTCAGAGAGCGGTCAGCTCCTTCGATGAGGTATGGTGCTTCTCGCACTACGACTCTGACATCCTGACAAGGTCAGGTATCCCGGCTGACCGCATCATCACGATCCCCCCGGGCATAGCCTCTCCGGAACCGGATACCGTGGGCCAGCTTCGGGCGAGTGTGAATCGCGATTCCTTCCGATTTCTCTCGGTGCTCAACTTCGAGGCCAGGAAAAATCCGGAGGCGCTCGTTCGTGCCTTCTGCGCTGTAGCAGGTGAGCTATCAAATACGCAGCTAGTGCTCAAGCTAAGTGGAACGACCGCAGAAGACTTTCAGAACTGGTTGGACGAATTGCTGGGTGCATCCCAGCTTGCTCGAGTGAAAGACCGCATACACGTCATTGCAGGAAGCATTCCCCGCGAGTCGATCTACGCGCTTTACCTTCAATGCGACGTCTTCGTACTACCTACACGCGGCGAGGGGTACGGACTGCCGTTTCTAGAAGCGCTGGCCTACGGGCTTCCCACGATCTGTCCGGATACAGGAGGTCATCGTGAGTTCTGCAACGACTCGAACTCCCTTCTCGTCAAAACGACTGAAACGCCGGCCCTGCCAGTTGCTGGGGCAGGGGTATTCAGCGAATCGTTCTGGCGCGAAGTCGATTTGACCGATCTTACGGCCAAGATGTTCGAGGCGGCGATCCGGCGGGATCGTCTCACCGACTTGTCAGAGTGCGGCATGAAAGACGCCGCCAGATTCGATGAGTCAGAGTGCAAGGCCGCTTCGCGACGTCGCATTACAGAGATCATTAGAGAAACACTGCAATAACAGTGGCCGAGTTGAAAGCCCACTTGCCAACTTTTTCATACTCGGCCCATTCCTAAGCGTGGTTGGTTACCTCAGTGGACGTTGCGCGTTTATGGCATAGCCATCAGCGATTGCATGGCTGTAGCTGTGGTGGTGATCACCTTTGTGTCAGCCTGGTAGGCAGTCTGTGCCTCGATCAACTTGGTAAGCTGAGAGGCAAGATCTACATTCGATCCTTCCACGGCCCCACCCTGCACCGTTCCGAGCCCATTGCTACCCGGCTGGCCCAGTTGTGCATTCCCCGAAGCTACGGTCGCACTGAAGTAGGTCCCACCCATATCGAGAAGCCCTTCGGGATTTGAAAACTGCGCAAGAGCCATTGTCCCAAGAGTTGCACTTGCACCGTTAGAGTACGTCCCCGTAATTACGCCATTTGAGCCAATTGAATACGACTCCAGAGTCCCTGAAGAATAGCCATCCTGGGAAGCCACGACCAATGTCTGAGAGCCTGAAAACTGAGTTACTGCCTGCTGCGATCCCACTGCAGGAAAGTCAAATGCTGGCTTGGTTGTGCCGGACCAGGTGTAGTTGCTTGGTTCGTTGTCAATCATCAGACTCGTCTGACCGGTTCCAACCGCGGTTCCATTGACCGATGTCAACTGGCCATCACTGCCAAATACCAGCGTCTGCGCAGAGTTCCATAGATTCTGCGATGCACCGGTAACTTTTCCCTGCAGCGACCATGAGGTTGCCGTGCCATTTGAGCCAATCGTCGGGGTGAAGGTGAGGGTAACCGGCACCTGATTACCGAGGGAGTCGTAGATGGTCGTGGTGACCGTAACCGGCCCGGTGGCATTCGCAGGTAAATTTCCCGCCAGAATGGCATTTTGTGTCTGGGACGGACCACCACTTGACCCAACCACAATGCTGAGAGGCGTCGGGCTCGCCGTGGTAGGTTGCCCGGGCGCCCAACCTTCCACCAAGCCCCCGCTGGGGGTCGCGAGATGACCGTTGGCATCCACTTGCAGGTTGCCGTTGCGGGTGTAGTAGGTGTTGCCGCCTTGGCTCACCACGAGAAAGCCGTTCCCCTCCACGGCAACGTCGCTATTCACCCCGGTCTGTTGCACTGCTCCCTGGGAAAAGTTCGTATTGATAGCGGCAATCTCGACTCCTGAGCCAATCGCTGAAGGGTTCGTGCTGGCCTGAGTCTGCCCAACCGCCCCAGTCGCCGGCTGAAGCTGCTGCGTCAGAAGATCCGAAAACTCTGCAGTCTGAGAAGTGAAGCCGTCTGTCTCAGAGTTGGCAATGTTGTTTCCAATGGTGTCAAGAGCTGTCTGCATTGTGACTATCCCTGATGCAGCGGCACCGAGAGAACGAATTGGCATATCTATCTCCTATCTCGCAGTGGATGATGAATCCACTCGCTTACTGGTATTTTCTGTCCTTCTCATAACTTGTTGATCTCAACACATCTCGATTTGTTAAGGCTCCGGGCTCTGATCTTTCAACTTATCTTTGTGATCGATGAGAGGCCCATGGATATCCCGTTCACCTCCAATGTCGGGCCGTTGGCCCCGTTGGTCACACCGGTAACAACGCCTGAAATTGACTTGCCATTCGCATCAGTCCCCGTGACCGATTTCCCGATAAGGGAGGCGGCTTCGCTCAGCTGCATCGATGACGACACAGTGTTGAGCTGCTCGACCTGCGACAACTGGGCCAGCTGCGCCATAAATGCCGACGAACTGGTTGGACTCAGGGGATCTTGGTATTTGATCTCGTCAACAAGCATGGTGAGGAAGGTGGTTGGCTGCACAAGGCTCGCCATCCCCGTTGAGCCGGAGCTGCTCGATCCGATTGGCGCTGTAGAACTCCCTATAGAGCCGATTGGTGCGGTCATTTACAGGTTCCTTTCTCCTAGAGGACCAGATGAATCTGTCCGGAAACTGACGCCAGCAATGGAGGCGAGGATGCTCCCTTAGCATTAAAAGGCGGGGCTGGCTGAACAGGGGCACCATGTTGGCGCTGGTGCCGGGCTTCATTCCCAGACTGTGAGTCGGGATCTTGAAGGGAAATATTGACGTTCATCCCGCCTTGCGCAAGCTGGCTCTTGAGAGCTTCGACGGAATTTGCCAGCGCGGTATGGCCCATCACGGTCTGGGGCATCAACGCTACCTGGATGCCGTTCTGATTCAAAGAGACCACCGCCTCGAGAGGGCCCAGTTCAGCCGGGTGCATCGCGACAAGCAGCGTGTGGGTGCCACCGCCAGCTGAAATAGGACGCAATACCGCCTGAGAGAGAGCCGTGACATCGAGTGAGCCCGAATGGTTGGCCGAGGGATTTAGAACAGATGACTTGACCGATGGCCCAGTCACGGTCTCTACAACATGAGCTTGGGGTATGGCCGAGATGGGAGAACCTTTCACAACTAAAACTTCACTTCTGCTAGCAGCTGTTAGTCTCGCCGGCTCAGCAGACACAGGCTTTTTCACGGTCAACCCGCCTTTGGCCGACTCGGCCTGCGAACTGGCTTGAGCCGGCAGAGACTCTTTTCGCAGATCAGAAAGACCCGATGTCACAAGACCAGAACCATCTCTGATAGCTGTCATCGATGTGCCGGAAGCAATGGAGGGTGACGGGCGAGTAGTGCCGGCTTCACCCAAAGACCTAGTCGTAGGCAGATCTGTAGATCTCTTCGATTCAGGAACGACGAGCGCATCTGTCAGGACAGTTGACCCAGAGCGTGAGGTAGGCAGCTTTCGTGTTGCCGTGCCATTGCTCGGGGCTTGCATCTTCGGGGAACCCTGGATCTGGCCTTCGATCTTCCCGGAAGCTTTCTCACTCGCGCTGGAATACGCTTGAGCACTTTCAGGCCCGCTTTTAACTGGACCATTTCCGACCGCTACGTTATGAGCGGCTCCGAAATTCAGGGGCCTGCCGATAGCAGCTCGTGCCGCGACATCTCTTTCCAGGGACGCGTGAGGCGGTGATTTTCCCCAACCGGGGCCAAAGACCTCGATGACTGGCAAAGGAGGCGCGCCAGCGGAAACTCCACCATAGCGTTCTTCTTCAGCTTTGCTGACCTTAGGGAACGACTCGGCTGCCGATGTCTTCGGCAGATTCCCATGTTGCTCGGTCGATTCATTTTTGCACTTGGCCTTACCATCGAGTCCTGATGTCTGGACCGACAAAAGATCGGTAAACGACTGGGCGACAACACCGAGGTCGCCTTCGCTAGGACCGTCACCACTGGATTTGCTAGATTCCGAATACGGCGCAGACACGTCCAAGATCGCAGCTGGAATACTTTTCATGCAACCACTCCACTCGATCCAGAAAGACCTGCCATTGAAAGAATGTTCCTAACATATGCCTGGGTCTCGGGATAGGGAGGAACCCCCGAGTACTTGACAACTGCCGCGGGACCAGCGTTATATGCGGCCAACGCATCAGAGTAGGAGCCGAAGTCACTGGCGTATGAGGCGATGAGCTTTGCTGCAGCGTCGATCGACTGTGTCGGGTCGGAAGAGTTTATTCCCATGCCCGCGGCGGTGGACGGCATGAACTGAGCGATTCCCTGGGCACCCGCAGAGCTAACAGCAGCCGGGTTGAATCCGCTCTCCTGAGAAAGAAGCGCCGCCAACAGCGAGGAGGGAATACCGTTGGCAGTAGCGGCGCTCTCAATCGTTGATATGTATTGCGCAGGAACCTTTACGCAGCCCATAGTCCCGTCGCTCACATTCGACTCGGTCGGCAAGACTCTGCGTACGGCGACCACCGCTCCCGCAGTTGACACCGGTTGAACCTGAACCTTTGTGCCTGTGTAGGGAGCGTCTATCATCTCCCCATTCCCCACATAGATCCCAACGTGGCCCGGAGAAGCAGGAGAGCCGTCAGATCCGGTAAAAAAGACCAGGTCTCCAGGCTTCGCTTCGGCAAGACCATTGACGGAAGTTCCTACGGTTGCCTGCATTTCACTTGTTCGAGGCAACGACACACCCAATTTCGAATACACATACTGCGTCAATCCCGAGCAGTCGAACCCGGCTGGTGTGGTGCCGCCCCAGAGGTATGGTGTTCCTACAAATTGCGCTGCCTCAGCAACCACGTCTTGGCCCGTCACAGTAGCTGCAGGCATTGACTGAGCACCTATGCTGCCACTGTGCTGAGCCTGTGGAACGGAGAGAAGCAGCGATATCAGGTTTGTCACCGACTGCTGACCTGAAGTTCCGGAAGAACCGCCACCTAGCGAAGCCCCTCCCTGGTTCAAAAGGCCATCTCCACTATTTCCGGAAAGAGTATCCAACGCCATCTGTTCACTCGTGATCTTTGCCAGGGTGGCTGCAAAAGACTGATCCTGAGCTACCCCTGGGGTGTCTGAGACAGATATCCCGGGGCCACTCTGAACTCGGGCCGAAATCTGGGAGGGCAAGGAACTCTGATCCTGCGCCTGCTGAATGGATCCGATCATCATCTGAAGGACCCCTGATAGAAGCGTGCATTTGTGAGGTCATCAATCTCGATCACTTCTTCGTGTAATGCATCCTCTCGCCACTTGGCAAACGCCTGCGCTTCCAACTTCGAAAGCACCTGGGATCTCTTGCTCGCTTCATTCCAAGCTTCCCGCCGCTCCGCAGCAGCCGATGCCGCGAGCGCCACTTTTTCCCGGCAACGCCTGACCGAATCGAACAGCCGCTCAGCCTGCTCATACTTCCATTGGAGATCACTCGACGAGACCAGGCCGGCGGGAGGCTCGAGAGCAGCCAGCGCTGCATTTGCAGACCGCTCCCGCTCTTGGGCGGTTCGGAGCTCTCTGAGCGCGATCATGAACCGGTCCCGTGCAACGCTCTGTTCAATCGTGCGAATCCTTGCGACACTGGCAAGCCTGAAGTGATAGCTCTTCATGAAGTTGCCTCCTCGGAAGAAACCAGTTCCGAAAGGGCGGCGTGGGTGTCATCTAAATCGGCAACCTCAGCGATATCCTGTTTACAGAAAGCATCGATTCGGGGCTTCAAACTCACTGCGCGGTCCACGGCAGTGTTGGTGCCAGCCACATATGCATCGATCTCAATCAGATCCTTTGCATCGCGCCAGGCCGCCAGAATCTCGCGAACCACTCCCCCGGCCTGAAGCTCCCTCTTGCGTATTATGGCAGGTGCCACTCTAGAGATGGAACCCAGCACATCGACCGCTGGATAGTGGTTCGATTCGGCCAGAGCTCTCGAAAGCTGGATGTGCCCGTCAAGAATGGACCTTGCCGTGTCTGCAATCGGCTCGTTCATGTCATCGCCCTCGACCAGTACCGTATAGAGTCCGGTTATCGACCCTCTTTCGGCAAGTCCAGCGCGTTCCAAGAGACGGGGAAGCAAGCCGAAGACACTCGGCGGATAGCCGCGGGTCGCGGGTGGCTCGCCTGCGGCCAAACCTACCTCCCTCTGCGCCAAGGCAAAACGGGTAAGCGAGTCCATCATGAGGAGAACGTCATTACCTTGATCGCGGAACCACTCCGCGATCCGCGTAGCAGTGAATGCAGCGCGTATCCGCATCACAGCAGGAGCGTCAGAGGTGGCCACTACGACGACAGAGCGCTTCAGCCCCTCAACGCCGAGATCCCGCTCTATGAACTCGGCCACCTCACGGCCTCTTTCTCCAATCAATGCCACAACCGACACGTCGGCCGACGTTCCCCTGGCGATCATCGACATTAGTGACGACTTGCCAACGCCCGAACCTGCGAAAACTCCTAGACGCTGCCCTTTCCCACATGGAACAAGACCGTCCAGCACCCTTACGCCGAGCGGGAGTTGTTGGCTCACTATGCCTCGCCGCAATGGGTGCGGCGGTACTCCGGCGACTGAAACATCAAAGCCCGTGATCGACGGGCCCTCATCGATCGGCCGGCCGAAGCCGTCGAGAATCCTGCCCAAAAGATTTGTCCCGACGCGAACAGGAAGCGGTCCACCCAGTGCAAGTACCCGTGTACCGGACCGTATGCCTGCCGGATCGCCAAACGCCAGACAAACAACCCTGTCTGATCGCAAAGCCACGACCTCGGCATGTATCTGGTCGTCGCCGGTCAACAAGAGCAGACCGTCGCCGATCGCCGCAGGAATCCCAGCCACCTCTATGGACATCCCAACCATCTGTGTCACCCGGCCGAAGCGCTGGGGTCTTGCAGCCGCAAGTGCTTCATCTGCCAACGCGTCGAGCAGCTCGGTCATTCTCCCACCTCAACCGAGACCGGACCCAGGAGGACCTTTCTGACCCGCTCAAGGGCGGTTCCGACTTGGGCATCAACGGTTGCTCCACCCACATCCACCAGCGCACCACCTGGCTCAACCCCCGGGTCTGCAATGACAGATGCTTCATGGCCGAAGGCAGATCGCCGATATCGCCCAGCAACTCAATATCTCTGGGATTCAACCTGATCGTCGCATGTTGCGAGCTTTCAACAAGGGCCAGCGCCCTGGCTACAGCTTCGCGCCCCGGGTTAGCCGACAGCTCCAGCTCTCGACCCAGGAGTTCCTCCAACAGGGCGAATGCGACTTTGGGAACAGTCGTCCCAAGCTCGGATCTCAAGAGGCTATCCGCCTCTTGAACCGATGCGAGAGCCTTTGAAACAGCAGCAAGTGCCAGCTCCACCCGCTTGTGCTCCTCTTCCCTTGTGGCCGCAGCCTCGAGCGCAGCTTTTGCGAGCCCGCCTGCATAGCCGTCCTCATAGCCTTGGCGAGCAGCCTCTGAACTCTCCTCATCGGCAACTTCGATCTCGGCCACTCGGCTCAAGTAGCTCGTTTTCACGATGGTGGAATGATTCAACCTGCGCAAGGCGCGAACAGGTCTCGCAGGTAACTCCGAATATCCAAACATTGTCACGCGACTACCTCGTCGTCCCTTGCAATGACTATTACGCCTTCGGCATCAAGTTGCCGTGCTGTGCGCACGATCGTCGCCTGTGCGGCGTGAATCTGCGAACTTCGTACCGCACCCATCACTTCCATCTCTTCATCAACCATCGTCGTCACCCTCTCGGATAGATTGCTTCGAAGTCTGGAAAGAATCTCGGGAGCAAGGTTCGGCTCCTTCATCGCCAGTGCCAGCGTCTGTGCGTCGACCTTGCGGAAAATCTGCTGAAGCGCCTTGTCCTCAAGCTTCATGACATCCTCAAAGGTGAACAATTTGGCTCGTATCTGCTCTGCAAGGCTCTTGTCCTCCTTCTCTATCTCGCTCAAGACCTGCTGTTCTATAGTCCGGTCAGCGTGGTTCAGGATCTCGGCCATAGCAGTCGTGCCGCCGGCGATCGTCGTGGAGGCCGCAGCCTGCGCGTTTCGCAACTTGCCGACCAAAAGAGCCGTAGCCTGCCGGACCGCAGAAGGATCGACACGGGTGAGCTGAGCTATCCTTTTCGCCACCTTCACACGAAATGCAGGATCAAGCGAGCTGAGCAGCGTCGCAGCATCCGCCGGGGGAAGGTGGGCCAGGACCACGGCCACCACCTGAGGCTGCTGGGCTCCCAGCACGGCAAGAGCCTGTTGAGGGTCGACTAGGAGGAGCTGCGATAGCGGACCTGCAGCTTCCTGACCCTCATACTGCTCCAGGATCTCCTGGGCCCTAACCGGCCCGAGCCTTTCTACCAGTAACTCTCGTGCAATGGCTGGGCCGCCTTGGCCGATCATGCCAGATTCCCCCATCCTCTCCATGAACTCGGCAAATACCTCTACGACCGTCTGGTTGGAGAGTTTCGGGAGCGCGATTATCTCCTTTATCAAACTGATTGCCTCTTCGTCGGTCAGCTCTTTCAAAATTGGAGCCGCCTTTTGTGTACCAAGCTGGGCGAGGAAGACCGCCACCTTCTGCTTGTTCGTAAGATGGAGTTCAACCTTTTTGGAGACCGTCTTTTTGCCAAGGAGCTCGACGTCTTTGTCGGTGCTATCCTGCGAGACCTCCTCCATTTGACCACCCACTCCCATCATCTCCTAGACCTGCTCTTCCGCCCACGACCTGAGCAGACGTGCAACTTCAGCCGGATGCTTGCCGATATGTGCATTCACCTGGGCAACGACCGCATCAGGTGCGCCGTCGAGTGCCGCGATGGGCGGCATGAGTGCTGTAGCGGGCTCTTCATCTTCGAGGGCAAGCAGCCGTGAAGCTCTCGGAGTGAGTTCAGAGACATCGACCTCCTCGTACACGGGATGTCGTGCGGCCTTCATCGCGAAAAACAGCATCGCTGCAATCAGAAGTAAAAGTCCAAATCCCTCGGCCGCATGTTCTTCGAGCTGGCGCCGCGAAGCAGCGCCAGCCAATGCAGCTGCCTTAGACGTGGCCGGCACGGCAAAGGGTAGCTGCGAGACGACGAGCTGATCGCCATTTGCAGTGTTAAGGCCTGCGGCGGCGGTGATCAAGGACTGTATTTGTGACTGGCTCGGCTTCGGCTTGGCATTGGAGTTCAAAATCACCGCCACCGATGTTTTCACTACCTGTCCGGGAGCCTGCTTCAGCGTCTGAGTCACCTGCCCGACTGCATTGGTGACCTGGCTGCTTGTAGAGGTCGAGCTGTAGTTCCCGTTGCCGGTGGTTGGAGGCTGGCCCGAACCGATAACCCCCGATGGAGGGGTACCGGTCCCAGTGTAGGTCTGCTTGGTGGTGCTCTGGCTTGTATTGGCAGTTATCGGCTGGCCCTTGGAATTCACCTGCAATCCAGTAGTAGTCGTACTCTGCTGATTGAAGTTGAGAACCGCGTGGACTTGGACAGCGGAGTTCCCGACCCCTACCACCCGATTGAGCAATTCTTCAATTGAGGCAGCGAGCTGGTTGTCGTATGCCGAAGTCTGCTGGCTTTGAGAACTTGCATCACCCAAAGACGAGCCGCCTGGGGTTGACAGGACGTCTCCGTGGTTATCGACAAGGGTGACATTCGAAGCCGACAGATCGGGCGTCGCAGAGGCGGCCAGGTGAATGATCGCCTGCACCTGCCCCGAGGTCAGTGTCACACCCGGAGCCAGATTCACGAGTATAGATGCGGTGGTTGTCGGTTGATTGCCAATCGCGAAAGCACTCTGAGAAGGAACGACAAGGTTCACCTGTGCCGACTGAACTCCTTGAATAGACTCAATTGTCTGCTGCAGCTGTCCCTCTAGAGCCTGCTGATACTCCACCTGCTGTACGAATTGCGAAGTGGTGAAACCGCTCTTTTCCAGGTTGGAAAAGCCCACCGTGCCGGAGCTGGGAAGCCCCTGTTCCGCGAGCACCACCCTCTCCTGATCCACGCTTGCAGCAGGTACCAAGATCGTGGATCCGCCGTTACTGAGTTCGTAAGGGACCTTCGCCGTGTTGAGCTGGGCTACCACGGCCCCAGAATCCGAAGGCTGAAGGTTGGTGAACAGCGGTTGGTAGTTCGGCTTCGATTCGTAATTCGTAAATACCACCCCTGCTCCCACAAGACCGACAAGCGCCAGCACCGAGATCACCTTCTGGCCGAGCGTGAAACCAGAAAGTGCAGAGCTGGCCCGGCTGCGAGCCGAATTCAGTGCTTCAATATTTAGAGGTAGCAGAGCCATGGCATCAGACCTAGACCGGCATATTCATGATTGCGTTCAAAGAAGTAACCGCCTTGCTCGCGACCGCGCTCGCAAGCTGGGTAGCGAGTTCGGCCTCGGTTGTAGCAACCGTGGCATCGACGGCGCTAGCAGTCCCCGCAGCTGCACCAAGTGAGAGATCTGTTGCGCTGTTAGTCGCGGTGTTCAAGGAGTCGATCGCCTGGCCAAGGAGATTTTGGAATGTATCCGACGAGCTTCCGGCCGCAGAGCCGATAGCCCCTGCCGCTCCTGCTGACGCTGTTCCGCCAATACCCGAGCCAGCTTGGGCAGCGCCGAGAGACTCCATCGCACCGATCGAAGGGATAGGGGGAATTGCAGGGATCATATTCAAGCCTTGATGTTGAGGATGGAGGTGTAGGCACTCTTGGCGTGCGACATCACCTCTGCATTTGCCTGATAGGACATCTGAGCCTGCGCGAGATCGGTCATCTCGGTTCCCAGATTCACAACGGGATAGGTCACATCCCCCCGGGAGTTTGCCAGAGGATTAGAAGGATCGTGGATCGTCTCGCCAGCGGCGGGGCCGAGGTCGATGGCATTCACCTGGACACCTTCGGCGATTTCTGGGGATCCAGCAGGGCCTGGAACAACCCTCTCTCCAGCAACGACGTATTGGGCCTGATAGACAGGCTTGCCAGGAGTCACAGCATCATTCATATTTGCAACGTTGCTTCCGATGGTGTCGAGCCATGTCTGATCGACCGATGTACCGGTACCGGAAATATCGATTGCACTCCAGATTGAACTCAAAGCATCTCCTAAGCGTTCAAGGCATCCGAGATTATCGCGAACTGCCCACTGATAGCGTGATCCAAGGTTTGGTTCTCGAGGTTGTTCTTCATCATCAATGTTGTCTCGGTGGGCAATGAGACATTGTTCCCGTTCGTCGCGGAAGCCAGACCCTCAGGAAAGGTATTAGCGCTGGCAGCACCGCCGAATTGCAGAGCGTGGGCGAGCGAAGACTCAAAGCTCACCTTGTCCGCCTGGTAGTTGGGGGTGTTCAGGTTGGAAATGTTGTTTGCAATGACCTGTTGCTGCGCAACGGTGGCATTGAGAGCGAACTGCAAAATGCCAATGGATTGGGTGACATCAGCCACGATCGTACCTCTCATGATAAACCTGGGGTATTAGCCGTCGTGGCTCGATTCCGAGCGTTCCTTGCTCGTCGATATTTACGGACCACCCTCGCTCAGAGTTGAGGGGTTGACCGAAATTTTTAAATACGTCTCTTAGAGTCGGCCTGCCCCGTTTGGACGTTGTGGCGAGTTCCGCCATGTTAAAAGTCTGGGAGCGCCAGGGATTTTCTAGCTACTCGTCAAGGAGCACCTCGGGTTCGATGCGGCTTCAACTGTTGACCTCGATGTATGTAGCAGGCGGGCGGGGCCGACGTGTGGTCCGAGGTACCAAGGAAAGCTGGTTATCGATCTGCACCAGGCGTTGGCTAACGTCAGACGCAAGCTTTTGAAGCTCGAGGGCAAGATCATCGGCCAGTTGCAGATACTTTAGAGGAAGCTCGCCACTAGGAACCGCTGGCGTCTCGGGCAGAGATGTCCCGACATCGATCGCCAGCCTCATCGACTCCAGATAACGTGTCAGTTCCTCTAGGTATTCAGTCCACGTAAGGGCTGACATCGCTCTCCTCGTGTGCGCTTACCGCTATGCGCCACGCTTCATGGATAGGACGGAAAACATCTGTACATTCCCTGACAAGCTTGGGATCCTTTTCGAGATTCGCCTTGATCAGATGGCGCTCCAAGAAGACATAAATCGCAAGAAGCTCGCGACCGCCCTTGAACCCATCAGGATCCAAAGAGCTGTGTAACATCCGTACAATTCTTTGTGCATGCTGCAAATTGCTGTTAGCGGCTTCATAGTCGTTCATCTCGATGGCGAGCTCCGCACGCGCCATATCGGCGGCCATACGATCACAGAGCATCACAAGTAGTTGTGGTCCATTTGCGGTATATACGGCCTGGTTCTTGTAAGCAGCAGCTGGATTGCGATTAGCCATGGAAGCTCCTTACCCTCCTGTCGTTGAGGTGCTGGTGGACAGCGAGGAGGTGGGTGATGACGAGGTTGTTTGCGAAGACGAACTTGACTCTGCCAGGAACTTGCTGATCGAATTGAGGCTAGCCAGGGCCTCTTCCATGGCCGTGAACTCCTGAGTCAGCATCTGCTTTTGCGTATTGACAAGCTGCTGCTGCACCGATATCTCGCCAGCGACGTTGTTTAACGTGCTGTTCAAGCCGGATATCGTCGAGGCTATCATCCCCCCCGGAGCCAGTATCGCCTGCTCTGAAAGGTTGGCCAAGCTCTGGGCGAATCCTGGACTGTAGGTCACCGAACCAAGAGAGGTGGCAGCGGTGATACCTTGTGTGGTGACCTCGAGAGCCAGTCCGTCAGCGGGATTGCCTGCACTATCCAATGTCAGAGTCTGCCCCAATCCGGTAGCCGCCACGCCATTTATAGTTCCAACCACGTCCTTGCCGCTATAAGTGCCCCCAGCGGTCGTGAGCCCGAGCTGATCAGTGCCTGACGCGCTGACACTGAAGGCGGCGCCTGATCCGTAGTCGGCGGAGCTCAACTGGACGTTGAAGGCGCCGGAACCTCCAAGCAGCGAAGCCGAGACACCAATTCCCGCTGCAGCCATGGATGAGTTGATCCCGCTTATGACACTTGAGATGCTTTCACCTGCGGTCGCTGCATATGTCGCACTGTTCGAGCCCGACGTTATGGTGTAGCTTTCCGCAGAAGCCAGGGTTGAACTCGACGAGGAGAACGTAGCAGATCCAGTGTCGATAGCCTGAGATGCCGACTGGCTGATCGAGACAGCGAAGTTGCCTGGAGTGGTGTTGTTGCTTGCGCCTGCAACGCTGACCTGGCCGGCATAGGCCGAA
>JAJZIP010000002.1 GCA_021810525.1 Actinomycetes bacterium
ACTTCTAGCAGGGGTATTCTCGCCATCACCCGTGTAGTAGACCTGGAAGTAGTACGTCCCTGGAGAGCTGAATGAGACCTGTGCAGAATTGGGCACCTGCCCGGAAGCGACTGTCACAGTGTTCACATTCTGGATGAAAGCCGTGCAAGCGCTATCACTGTAAACGGCGTAGGTGACCGTACCGCCAGCATTCGATGTCGCCCCAACGATCTGGGCGGTGTCGTAGACTGGGATGCCCACCTCGGTGCTGGTTGCAGAGAGACTGGTCGTCACAGTGAGCGACGCCTGACCCACAGTAAACGGCTCACAATCACTCGTATCTCCGAGATAATTTGCATCCCCAGAGTAGGTGGCCTGGAAGGCATAGGGGCCGCCGCTCGCAGATAACGGACCTTGGGTCGAAGATGACGGCACTGCACCGTGAGCACCGACGGTCACAACTTGCGGGGTTCCAACCACGGTACCCGTGACGCAGTTGCCGCCAGAGAAGAAGGTGTAGGTCACTGTTCCCGTTGGGTCGATGTTGGAGAGGTTGGAAATGCTCACGGTGTCAAAGACAGTCGCGCCAGAAGCAAGATTCCCGACTGGAAGGTTGTTCGCCGCATCATAAACGGTGGTCGATATTGAAGGAACTCCTTGCACTACTCCTCCTCCAATCACGACACTTGTGACTGTTATCGGTTCACACGCGCTGCCGGTGGCAATGAAATTTTCATCACCGTGGTAGTAGGCACTAAATGCGTATGGACCCTCCGTATCCGTAAGAGCACTCTGGACCGGCGAATTCTCAACAGTACCGTTGGGGTTCACCTGGACGTCATAGCTTCCAACGACAGTGCCGGTCTCGCAGTCAGCGCCACCTTTGAAAAAGGTGTAGGTCACTGTTCCCGTTGGCTCCAGCGATCCGTAGTGAGAGATGGTGGCAGTGTCGTAGATACTTGAACCCAACGGGAGCGCACCCGTGACGGGCTGGTTAGTCGAGGCGTTGTACGGCACCGTAGCAACCGTTGGCAGCTCCTGGCCCACCGAGAAAGGCTCACACTCGGTATCGCCGGACGGATAGTTACCATCACCCGAATAGACCACCTTGAAGGCATATGGACCAGCGGTGTTGAGAGGCCCGATCAAGCTCGTGTGCGGCACTGAGCCATCCGCCTGGACGGGGACCTGAAGACTGATCATGACCCTGCCCACCACGCAGTCGCTTGCCCCGTTGAACAGCGTATAGGTGACGGATCCAGTAGGAACCGGTCCGGAGTACTCTAGCGCCGCAGTGTCGATAACTTGCGAGCCTACCGGCACAGGACCTTCAACAGGCTGCTCGTTGGAAAGGAGGATCTTGGAAGAAAGTGAAGCAATTCCCTCACCTACTGTGAATGGCTCGCAGTCGCTGGCACCCGGCAGGAAGTTGCTATCTCCGGAGTACGAGGCCTTGAACGCATAGGGACTACCGGTAGAAGTCAGGGGACCCTGCACCGATGAATTCGGAACCGTGCCGTTGCTCAACGTCACCACTTCTGGTGTGCCAACGACCGATCCGGTTGTACAGCTTCCACCGCTATAGAAGCTGTAAGTGACAGTTCCCGTGGGAACTTCCGTTCCGGAGTAGTTTATCGTCGCCGTATCGTATACCGATGCGCCAGCAGGCACAGCACCGGCGACAGGCTGGTCGGTGGAAGCGTTGTTCACTACGGTACTAATGCTTGGCGCAGCAGTGCCCACTGCAAACGGCTCACACGAACTCCTGGCGGGTAGATCCTTGCTGTCGCCGCTGTAGAAGGCCATGTAGCTGTAAAGGCCGGCTGCCGGGGTAAAGGCCGGAGAGGGCGGAACAACCCCGTTCGTGACCGTGACTTGCTGGTTGGAGATCGGTGTCTCTCCGGCGCATGTGAGATTTGAGTACAGGAGATACTGGACCGTCCCAGATGCAGAGGACAGCGCCCCGGTCAGAGTCGCCGTGTCGTTGACAGAACTTCCGGGAGCTACGCTACTTGTGGCTGGCGAACCATCATCATAGACCACAGTTGAAACCGTGGGAAGGAAGTAGATTGCTGAAGCCGAGAGAGAGCGATCCTGAGAGCCCGTCGAACTCCCGTCAAGAGTGTCGAGGCTCATGTGATAGGGCGAACCGTTCACTGAACTTGCGCCGTTTCCAGCTCCCCAATCGTGTTCGCTCGCGATGTGGCCACCCCAGGCCAAGACTACATATGTGTCGGCGCCTATGTTATGAGGCACCGAAAAGCTCACCTGAACCGTCGTCGTACATGTACCAGTTCCCGAAAGAACATTTTGGCTCAGGTACGTCACGCCCGTGATCGCCGAACCCGAGGGACCAAAAAGATCGATGGTGCCGGGCTCCTGCGTGCCTGCAAAGGTTCCAGGCGCCCCACCGCAGCTAACCATGTTCGCGGCGGGAATTGGGCTCAACGAAGTCGGCGCTGAAGGGTTGCAATTCTCCGCCTCGGTGATGAGATCGGCACAGGGATTACTGTTGTTCGCATTGACTACCTGGCCGTTGTTCACCGTGGTGGGGGTGGTTGATGCAGTCTCTGTACCATCGAATGAACCAAGGTAATCGATGGCGTGAAGCCCTGTATTGACGGTATCGTAATGGAACACGATGGTGTGGACGCCGGTTCGAATGCCCGACACTGCAGCGCGGTAGGATATGAAGTCCCCCTCTGCCCAATGCGCATTGTTACCATTGGCGTTCCCAGTAACCCAGTTCTTGTACGAAGTGCTCGCTCCTCCATTGATTCCCGGTATCGCGACACTAATCGCACCTGCATTCGAACCGACGCAAGGCTGCGCGTCAATCGGGGGTCCGACAGCCCCGTTGGTGCACTGGCTGAGGCTTGCCGAGGAGGGCGGGCCCCCTTGGCCACCTGCAGCGGACGCGGCCGAAGGGCCGAACCACAAAAAGCTGGTAACACTTGCAAAAATAATGGAGATTACAGAAACAACGTTAGAAACACGTCTCCAAAAGTGCCATCCTGATTGATGCTCGTGCTTAGCATCTACGACCAGGACAGACCTTCTTCCGCGACCACGACCACTCATAGCGAGCCTCATTTCTCAGGCAACCTGACTGATAGTCATGACTCCCTGACGCGGCGAGTGCCCCACGGTCAACACAATATGCCGTTCGCCATGCAACTACTA
Source organism: Actinomycetes bacterium (assembly GCA_021810525.1). Taxonomy (GTDB): domain Bacteria; phylum Actinomycetota; class Acidimicrobiia; order Acidimicrobiales; family Acidimicrobiaceae; genus SCQM01. The sequence goes on from JAJZIP010000002.1 coordinate 3,163, forward strand.
GTAATTTACTAAACGTTAACTTTCATGTAAATACCCACAGCAATTACGCTCCAACAGCATCAAGACTGACGGCCACATATAGAGGTCAAAGAATATGCACATAGCGCGATAGACCACAAGGGGTGGCCATTCAGTCTCTCACCAAGGTAGGTCTTGATCGATGCTGCACAACTTCATGACTCTAGATCGAGCCCCAGGACGACTTTGAGTCCGTATGTCTGCTCAAAGAGCGAGCGCTTTCGCCGCAGTCCGAAGGACTCTAGTTCGAAATCGCCGTCGGTATCGAGCTTTATAACGAGCCGGTCCTTGATCCTCTCCACCCTGATCGCATTTACGACAGCCTCATGAGAACGGTCCAGAGCATCGGCAAGCCTGAGGATTCCGGCAAGTTTGACAACTATCTCTTGCCACTCCGCGCTCAACTGGCCAAACGGAGCAAAATCAGGTCTCGGATATCCACGCCTATGAAACCTTCCAAGACAGACAAGCACCCACTTCTCCTGAGGGGTGAATCCCTTGAGTCTGGAGTGCTCTATCAGATATGCGGAGTGTTTGTCGTGATCCTCCATAGCAATATGCTCCCCAATGTCGTGAAGCAGTGCAGCAAAGAAAAGCAACTCACGCTCGCGATCGGACAGATTGTGCAGCGAAATGGTCTGGTCGAAGAGGGAGAGCGCCAGTTTGGCAACCTGCTCTGCATGGAAGCTGTTCCACATAAAGCGCTTTGTAACCCCCACAACCGAGGCGTGGCGAATGGATTCTATGCCGCCCTCGAGAGAGTCGTATCCTTCGAGCTCAGAAAGTATGATCCCCTCCCTCAAAGCCCACTCCGATACAGTCATCGCGTTGAATTTAAAGATCTGCATAAGCTCATCTAGGACGATTGCTGCCGCTGGAATAATGTCTACCCTCTTCGGATCGAGCCCTGGAATTGAAAACCTGGTCGCGGTGTCACTCTTGAGAATCGCCTTGCCTGTCGATCTCAGCATGGAGCGTTTCACAGCCGCTTGATTCATGTCACCTAGGGCACCCGGATCCAAATCTGGCTGCTCTGCAAGGATCGCGATGCGAACTAGATTCAACAGGCTGCCCGACGAGCCGATCAGGTCGACTGGGGAGTATCTCTCGGCTTGGGCGCGCACCGGCGCAAGCACCTCGCGAACGTGTCTCCTCATCTTCTGGATCTCTTTGACTCCAAGCTGGTTGGTATCACTGAAGAACCTGGCAGTCAACCTGCCAACCCCAAGGTTGAAGCTTTGCGACCAGAGCAACTCATTTTGGGTACCGATAACAAGTTCAAGGCTCCCCCCACCGAGGTCGGCGCACATGACCACCTGGTCGTGAAAGCTTACGGAACTGCTTACTGCCTTGAATATAAGTTCCGCCTCCCTGGCACCGGAGATGACGGACACCGAGACGCCGGTCTCATCTTCGATTAGGTCAACGATCTCTGACGAGTTTTCCGCGTCGCGAAAGGCAGACGTGGCCAGGGCAACCAACTCGCTTGCACCCAAGGACTCGGCTAGAGCCCGAAACGAGCGAATTGCGTCTACCACATCCTTTGCATGAGCCTCATCAATATATCCGAGCTTTGAGACCACATCGCCAAGGCGAATCATGGACTTCTCTTTCAGAAGTACCTCGAAACTCTTCCCGGACAGTGCTCGTGCCACTACGAGATGGAATGAGTTTGAACCAAGATCCAAAGCCGCTATGGTGTTCGCAGATTCCAGCCGATCCGGAACCAAAATCTCTGTGATTTTCGAAAAGACCGCTCCCCTAGCCTTGCGACTTATCTCAGTCATCGATACTTTTCCCTCTCTGCCGCAGTCACTCACCTTTAAAAACAGCTAACCACATCGACCACGACTAAGACCATTTTCCCACGAAACCAGCAACCTCTTGTTCCTCCTGGGAAAGCCTCTCCCAAGGCAGCGACACCAGCTCTTCTAAGAACAACCCAAACTCATGAAGGCTGTGCTCTTTAGCACGCCTTAGCCGAGACACCTTGGACACGAGCAACTCAGAAAGCCTTTTGGCTGGAGGTGTTGGAGCCTCATGCCTGGCAAAAACGACATGCCCGGCTGCGCGCAACTCCGCCGCCAGCATCACTGCGCTCTCTGTAAGCAGACCCGAAATCCAGGTCTCGAGATCACCGCCTGAGGATCCCTCGGACGCCAGCCCTTCCACAAACTCTGCTGCAATAGCTCTAGCACTATCCTCGGTGAGCCCAACGAGAACTGCCTCGGCAAACGCCTTCAAACCTGCTTCAGAACCCCCAGACCCGCCCAACACCATGCTCGCCAACACGCTGAGATCGCTCACCACAGGGTGGTCGTAGCGGTCAAGCAGTCCTGAGATGAAACGATGATTACCAGGATTTTCGATTGCCTGTTCCAACTTTGAAGAACTCTTCGAGTGGGAGGCACCGCTAGCCAAAAAAAGCTGTGATATCTTCTCCGCATCATCCTCAAAGCTCGGACTCAGCAACTCGATCTCGATCTCTCGAAATCGGCTCCCTTTGTTCGGGCCTTCGATGACCTCAACTAGATCATCGTCCAATTCGACGACCGGCTCAGCCTCGCTTGACTCGAAAAGCATGGGACGCCTGACTGCAGAGAGCACTGCAAGCTCCCTCAGCTCCCCCCCCGCGCCAAACACCCTCATTGCAGGATCAAAATACGAGGGTACGGTGCCCCCGTCCGCTTTCACCTCGAACTCAAACCTCGCGCTGCGATAGCTCACATCCCTTGGTGGTGCAAATTTGAGCGTCCACACCCCGATGCAGCCGGAACGGTCGATGTCTTCACCCCTAAACCTAAGCGCTGCACCACAGGAAAACAGATCATAGCCGTCTGTATCCAAATATGTCGTGATAGTCCGCCTGGCCGACTTCGAAGTGATCCGCAGACTATTCCATTGGCGACCCAGGTCAGGAAGCGCAAATTCGAACGGCGCAGAAAGCTTGATCTCTACTTCGAAATTCACTTTGCGAATCCCGTCCGGAACCAAAGCCGTCGACCGTTTCTTCTGATGGGTGTGACACCTTCCAAGGCCATCTCCTGGAAGCGATCCTGAGCCTTCACTTGCGCGGAGCCCGAAGGCTTGACCCAGTCACCGTTATCCAAAAGCACCCATGACGAGCAGTCATCCTCAAGATCCAGATTGACGATTTCCATCACCCGTTTACGCAAAAGAGGATCGTCTATCGGAAACAGTGCCTCTATCCGTCGATCAAGATTTCTCTGCATCAGATCCGCCGATCCGGCAAAAATCCTGCAGCTCTCGCTTTCCATATCGCCGAAGATGAAAATTCTCGAGTGCTCGAGAAATCTACCTACGATCGACTTCACATTGATGTTCTCCGATAGCCCAGCCACCTGAGGTCGCAGGCAGCAAACGCTGCGAACAATCAGATCGATACTCGCACCTGAACGAGATGCCGCATATAGCGAGTCGATGACTTCTGGATCTATGAGCCCGTTTACCTTGATGATGATGCGGCCAGCCTCGCCCAGTTCCGCCTGTTCGGCGATGAACTCCAAAATCCTCGCACGCATTCTCCCTGGAGCAAGAATCAGCTTTTTGTACTCCACCCTCTTCGAAAAACCTGTCAAGAGGTTAAATACTTCGGAAAGATCTGAACCAAAGTCAGAATTGGCGGTGAGAAGGCCGATGTCTTCGTAAGACTTGGCGGTCTTTGAGTTATAGTTGCCTGTGCCAAGGTGGCAGTAACGGAGCGTCGACCCATCCTCCTCGCGCCTGACCACAAGTACCGCCTTGAGGTGTGTCTTCAGACCCGCAAGGCCATAGACGACATGGACGCCCGCCTCTTCCAGAGCTCTCGCCCACCCTATGTTCGCCTGCTCGTCGAATCGCGCCTTCACCTCCACCAGTGCTGCAACCTGTTTACCGGCCTCGGCGGCCTTGATGAGTGACGCGACAATTCGCGAATCGCCGGAGGTCCGATATAGGGTCTGCTTGATGGCCAGCACGGCGGGATCGGCGGCGGCCTGTTCGATAAAACGTTCTACGGTCGCTGAAAACGACTCATACGGATGATGCAACAGGACGTCACGCTGTCGAATTGTCGCGAAAACATTGACAGAGCCTGGATCGGCTCCACCTAATGACAAAGGAGTCACCGGCACCCAGTCCGAGTCGTGAAGATCCGGGCGCATGATCTCATAGACATTCCAGAGCCCGCTTAAATCGAGAGGGCTGTTAACTACGTAGACGTCGTCTGGATGCAACCTGAGCTCGTTGACCAGCAGCGCCACCACCTGAGGCTCCGGACTTCCCTGGAACTCAAGCCGAACCGCCCTGCCGAACCTCCGCCGACGCAGCTCCATCTCGACGAAAGCCAAGAGGTCGTCCGCTTCCTCCTCCTCAAGTGTCAGGTCAGCGTTCCTGCTCACCCTGAAAAAGTAGTGCGCTCCGATTTCCATCTCTGGGAAAAGCTTGTCTAGATGGGCCCATATCAGCTGTTCGAGAGGGATAAACCTGACCCCGTCCGGAAGGGAGACGAAGCGGGGAAGAATCGGCGGAACCTTCACCCTGGCAAATCGAGATGATCCTGAAACCGGATCGGAAACCTTGGCGAGCAGATTCAGTGAAAGATTGGAAATGTATGGAAAAGGATGCGAGGGATCAACTGCAAGAGGAGTAAGTACCGGAAAGATCGTGGCCTCGAACACGTCTACGAGATACTCTCGATCCTTCTCGGAAAGTTCGGCCCAGTTCAACAGTTTGATTCCGGCATCTGAGAGTGCAGGGAGCAGACTCTCGTTGTAGATCTGATCCACCCGTTCCACGAGCAAAAGAACTTTGGCCCTTACCGCCTGAAGTTGCTCCCTGACGCTGAGGCCATCCGGGCTCAAAGAACGGACTCCCGCCGCCAGCTGATCCTTGAGCCCTGCTACTCTTACTTGAAAGAATTCATCCAAACCGTCAGAAAGAATTGCCAAAAATTTGGCTCTCTCCAGCAGAGGAACGGTCTTTTCCTCAGCCAATTCAAGCACCCGAGAGGCAAAGTCAAGCCACGACAGTTCACGATTTATGTAGCGATAGCTACCAAAACTTTCAACCTCTAGATCAGACACAGAGTCCATGTAAAAAGGCTATTTGATTTTATGTGGTTTTGAGCGGCTTATGTGATTGCAATGCTAAAGATTCGATAAGGGTGCCGGCGGTGAAGACAGTCGTAACCACGACCACCTGCTAATATGCCTGTAGCGCAGATTCATGACGCAAATAAGAGAGCCTATATGAGCACAGGAAACTTGTTATCGACGCCACGTCCAGTCAATTCTGACTGGCGTGCCAAGTTTCATTTGGGGAAGAAGAACAAGAGACGCTCCACCGAACTTGGTCTTTTGATCATTTCGATAATCATCACCGTCTCTGCCTATGTAGTGGCATCTCTGGGCAAGTCGGCAACGATACCAACCAACATCATCCCGATTCTTGCCGCGCTTCTTGCTCTTAGCCTCACGGCCCACTTAGGCACCAGAAAGCTGGCACCGAACGCCGATCCGATAATACTGCCTATAGCCTCCCTCCTCAACGGGCTCGGCTTCGTGATGATAACGAGAATCGACTATCACGAGGCCATCCTTCAAGCAATCTGGAGCGCTGTTGGAGTGGCCGGTTATCTTGCGTCACTATATTTCATCCGCAACTCTGCGGTCCTCGACCGCTATCGATACCTGTTGGGAGCTGGCGGGATCGCCCTCCTGATGCTTCCGCTGGTTCCGAAACTCGGCATCAATATAAACGGCGTTCGCCTCTGGATACATCTCGGACCGCTGACGTTTCAGCCCGTAGAGGCGGCAAAACTCCTCTTGGCAATCTTTTTCGCGTCCTATTTCGTAGAAAAACGCGAACTGCTCGGTCACCCGATCGGCGGTGACAAAAAGGTGACACTGATAGAGGTTCGAGCGCTTGGCCCGATCTTTGCCGCCTGGGGAATCTCGCTACTGATCATGACCGCAGAGCGCGATGTGGGATTTTCCCTGCTGATCTTCCTCGTCTTCATAATCACCCTTTGGCTTGCGACCTCGAGGAAAACTTTTCTTGTCCTTGGTGGTGGTCTATTCGGATTGGGAACGATCGTAGCCTCGATCCTCTTCTCACATGTGCGTGAGCGCTTAATAGTATGGCTGAATCCTTGGAAGTACGCCTCTACCATTGGCTACCAGCTGATTCAGGGTCAGTTCGCCTTGGGCTACGGCGGAGTCGGGGGAACTGGTCTTGGCCGTGGCCATCCTAATTTAATTCCCGTCGTTGCAAGCGACTACATCTTCGCGGCCATCGGTGAGGAGATGGGCCTGCTCGGGACGACAGCAATCGTCTTCGCGTTCCTCATTCTCGTTGGTGCCGGACTGCGTGCAGCGTTGCGAGCAAGGAACGACTTTTCCAAACTATTGGCCGCTTCATTCACCGTCATAATCGGACTTCAGTCCTTCTTCATCATGGCCGGTATAGTCAGGTTGCTCCCTTTGACGGGTGTCACCCTCCCATTCGTCGCATATGGAGGATCATCTCTGGTAGCCAACTACGTCCTGATCGCAATTCTGATGAGAATATCTCACGAAGGAAACCTCTTACAGTAGCCATCAGCTCCCATCAAAGAGGTCCTCGTCGATCAATATCGGTACCGGCAAGGGCTGGCCAAGAGCAAGTATGATGCCGTCCGAAGGTCGACATGGGAACATCTTCGGTCGTCCGGATGCCGCCGTGAAGGTGACCTGGGCCAGGTAGACCCCATTTTCCACACCCGTAATCTGGACGACTGCCACGCTGAAATCGAAGGCGGTCATCACCTCGCAAAACAGATCACCCATCATTGGGCGTGGCGGCTTGATCCCGGAAAGCAGCCCAGAGATGATGCCTGCTTGTTCAAGAGAGATGGGGATGGTCAGAGTACGCTTGGGCTCGTCGAGTTCGACAAACTCAAGCCTGCCAAAGGTCTCAGGAAGATTCACGCCGACGCCTGAAACAATCGCCTGACGATACATTGGGAGCCTCTCCGGCGGCCCGAGCAGGGGCTGTGGCTCACCGTCACTCGGTTTCGAAGCGCGATCACTAGCCGACGGGTCACTTTCTTCCCCAGACATCTCCACCTTCATCGAGGATTCCTCATGCCGACGTTCAACACAAGCCCTATTGCGGCAAAGAAGGCAAGCGCCGCTGATCCACCATAGCTAAGAAACGGTAGGGGAATCCCGGTTATTGGCATGATACCCATGGTCATACCTGCATTCTGAAAGATCGAAAATGCCAAAAACCCGAGCACGCCGCCGGCCAGCATCTTCCCGAGCGGATCCTTGGCCCTCCTCATGACACTCCAGACTCGCCAAGTCATGTAGGCGTAAAGTAGCAGGAGGCCTCCTGCACCCACAAAACCCAGCTGCTCGCCAACGGCTGTGAAAATGAAATCGGTCTGTTGTTCGGGAACGTAAGAAAGATTTGTTTGTGTCCCATTGAAAAGCCCCTTTCCAAAGAGGCCTCCGGAGCCAATCGCGATCTTCGACTGTGTAAGGTTGTATCCACTCTGAAGTGCTGAGGTGTTCGGGTTCACAAACGAGGTAAGCCTTTGAAGCTGATACTTCTGAAGGACTCCCAATGCCAGTATCGCGACTACCGCAATGGCGCCAACCGCAAATAGGACAGCCAGCCAGCCCAATGACACACGCGCTAAAATGAGCATCGTGAGTAGCACGAATCCCATCACGAGTGCCGTTCCGATGTCAGGCTGCTTGACGACCAAGAGCATCGGAACACCGGCAATTACAAGTATTTTGATCAGCATCTTCGCGTCCAGCTCTTCTTCCTGGTGAACCTGAAGATAAGCAGCTATCGCCAGGATGATTGCAAGTGCCGCAAATTCGGACGGCTGCAACTGAAGAGGGCCGAACTGGAACCAGCGCTGGGAACCAAGCGCTCGCTTGCCAAAAGGTGTCAAAACCCCTAGGAGGGCAAGCACCACCCCACCGTATACGACGAATCCCAAGCTTCCCAACTGGTGATAGTCGATGGTCACCAAGATGAACATCACAACTATCCCGACCATAACGTAAATAGCCTGCCGCTCAAGGTAGGCGTACTGGTTCAGTCCTGCCAAAATGAGCTGTTCCCGGGTCGCGGAATAGACCATTACAACACCCAGAAATGCAATAGAGACTGTTACAAAGAATAGAGTAAAGTCAAAATGAAGGAGCGTCTTGGTCCAACTTCTCGACCTATCTGCTGGCATCAACGCTCCTCTACAACTAAAATTAATCTTCTACACATAACGAATTTTCGAATCTATAAATGGACATAACAACTTCTTAAAATTACAGGAATGCCGATCGACGAGGATAGCAGCAGCTGCACATGCAAAACTTAGATTTTAGCGGTACATTAAACCTAGCCTTATTACCTCACGTGTTAGGACAGGAGCAACTTAGATGAGCCTATTCAAGAGAATGTCGCAGGTCTTTCAACAAAAGGCGAATGCTGCGCTCGACAAGGCTGAGGATCCTACTCAAGCACTTGACCTGTCCTATCAGAAGATGCTTGAAAATCTACAGCAGGTGAGAAGATCCATTGCCGACGTCCTCACATCCCAGAAGAGGCTCGAGGCGCAACAAGCAACGCTCTCAGCCCAGTACGACAAACTCCAGGGTCAGGCTCGCCAGGCGCTCCAGCAAGGTCAAGAGGACCTTGCGAGAACAGCTCTCACACGCTCCACGACCGTCAAAAGCCAGATCGATCAACTGACCCCGCAGATTGAGCAGCTCAAGACGCAGGAGCAGTCACTCGAGGACACAGGTCAGAAACTTCAGGCAAAACTCGAACTATTCAGGTCTCAAAAAGACACTATGAAAGCCCAGTACACTGCCGCGAAGGCATCCACCAGCGCCATGGAAGGCCTCACCGGTCTCTCAGAAAACATGACCGACGTATCCATGATGATCGACCGAGCCCAGGATAAGATCACAGGACTTCAAGCTCGGGCCGCCGCAGTCGGCGAATTGGCTGACTCAGGGGTGTTGGACAACCTGGCGATCGGCTCAGCCGCACAGGACGATATCGAAGCACAGCTGAAGGTCGGATCCCACGACTCCGACGTGGACTACCAAATCGAAGCGATGAAATCACAGCTAGGAATTGGTGTCGGTGCTTCAAGCCCGTCGGAGCCAAAAGGCGTTTCAGCCGGTGGAGCGATAATCATAAGAATCACCGGTGATTCTGTTTACGAGGTTCCTACAACAGTCAAGCCGGCTCTGGACAACCTCGACGAGGCCCTCGACGATGCGATCACCCGGGATGACCAAGAAGCGTTTTCCAAGTCGACAGATGAACTCATCAAGCTCATTCACGCTATGGGAAAAAAACTCCCCGACACCGACCTGAGACCGTCGGACCTGATTGTTCCATCCCAGGACATGACAATTGAACAAGCAAAGAAGATGCTCGACGAGGAGTCCCAAGGCAAGTAGCGAAAACATCGCTTGTCCAAATACCGTAATTCGAGGCGCCCCTATCGGCGATTGAATGATCGTGCCGCGTCGAACATGGCATTTAGGGGAGGCTCCTGCCCGGTCCAAATCGAGAAGGCACGAGCGGCCTGATGAACCAGCATTCCTAGTCCATTGGACGCTCTGGCTCCAGACGCAAGTGCATCCTTCACCAAAGGGGTTATCGGTGGATGGTAGATGATGTCATAGACAAAGTGCCTGGCACACAGCAGTTCTGATGGGATGGGCGTACGTCCCTCACCGCCAGTTCCGGACATTCCCACACTCGTAGCATTCACCAGGATTTCGATCTCGCGAACCTCATCCATTCTTCCGCCTCTTGAAACCGGGCTGCCGAGCTCCACGACCCTGGCAACGGCGTCCTCTCGCCTTCCGACAACGACGATCTCCCTAACGGCAGCCTCTGCGAGGGCAAGGACTATAGCCCTGGCGGCCCCGCCCGTCCCGATCACCATTACAGACTTATCGACCACACTATCGCCGAGTTCTGCCTCCAGTGAGGCTACAAGAGCTGGGCCATCGGTGGAATCTCCCACGAGATGGCCGTCCTCCCAGAAAACACAGTTCACCGAATTCAAGATTGCAGCGCGGTCGGTCACTCTGTCAAGTTGCCCGATGATGCTCTCCTTGTGAGGCATGGTTACCGAGACTCCGGCAAGACCCATGGAACGGATCCCAAGAACAGCATTCCGAATATCTTGCCGAGTGACTCTAAGAGCGACGTATACCGCATCCAGCTTCATCGCCGTGAATGCAGCGTTCAAGAGCACAGGGGAAAGGGAGTGATCGATCGGATTACCAACAACCGCAAAAACCTTCGTACCCCCATTAGGCCAGGGAACAGCAGCCATGGATCTATGATTCGCTTTAAATCCTTTTTCCGGCGTAGCCAGCTCCGACTGGCTACGTGCTTGGGAGTCCATGAATTGCCCCTTTGAAAATTCTTGGAATATGGTGGTCGCTCCCCATTAGTCTAGAGACCCGGCACAGCAAGAAGAGAGAAAGAGCTGCTTATGTGGTATCACAAAAAAACAAAGGGCAGCAAAGATCGTCCTGCCCAAAAATAGCTCTCTACAAGAAACAGCGCTGTCAACTCAACCTAATCCTCTACTTTTTGCCAACTGTTCATTGGCCAGCTGCCCAGCATAGGTTGAAGAAAAGGCCTCCTGACCGTCTTTCTGGACCACTACATAGTACAGCCAGTTCCCGTTAGCGGGATTCATGGCGGCAAGAAGAGCCGACTCGGACGGGATCGCAATGGGTGTGGGTGGTAGGCCGTAATTCAGATAAGTGTTGTAAGGAGAGTTCGTCTGGAGATCCGCGAGTGAAAGACTGCTGGTTCTGTTACCGAGTGCGTAGAGCACTGTTGAATCAAGCTGTAACTTCATATGTTGGGCCAACCGGTTGAGAATCACCCGCGCTACCTTGTTTCCATCTCCGCGATAGACCGCTTCCTTTTCTACCAGCGAAGCCAAGGTAATTATCTGATAGGCGGATAGGTTGTCAATCCTAGTCTTGGGAGTCAACCCAAGCTTGTGAGCCTCGGTCACAAATGCGTCCGACATCATGGTCAATATCGTCGAGTCAGAGGTCGAAGGATCAAAGCTGTAGGTGTCCGGATACAGAAGGCCTTCCAGGGAGTTGACCGAGGTTGGCTCAAAGGGTGATCTAACCCGGCCCGAGGTTGCAACTTGGAGAAATTGCTTGGCGCTATGTCCCGGCAGCTTTCCCACCCGAGCTGCTATTTGACCCAGGGTCAAACCGTCCGGGATTACAAGCTTGTCAAGAACTGGTCCTCTTTCCAAAACCGACAGCACCGCCGAGAACGGAGAGTCAACGTTGAACTTGTAGGTTCCGGCCTGAAGGACAACGGTTGGCTGGGTGCGAAGCCACAACTTGAAGACCAACGACGAGGTGATGACCTTATTTGAGGCAAGCGTGCCAGCGAACTGACTCAGCCCTTCCCCCGGAGTGGCAACTACCGTGACTGCGGTTCGAGAAGATCCGCCATCCACCTGCGAGCGGTAGTAGCCATAAAGCACAGCACACAACAAGGCCAGTACAACCACTGTGGCGAGTATTGCGAGACGGAACTTGCTCCTTTTTCTCCGCCTAAGTTCGAAGCGACTCAATTTAAAATCCGGTCCTGACGGCCCAATGCCCCCGAGATCTCTTATTTCCCGCTGTCCAAAGGTCATTTATCGAACCGGCCAGCCTTCCAACCAGGTCTGCAGGATTATGGCCGCAGCGGACGCGTCGACGACGCTCCTCTGGGCTTTCTCAGACATGTTTGCTTCCCTGAGTCTTCGCGAGGCCTCAGCGGTACTAAATCTTTCGTCCTGAAGCACAATTTCGACCCCCACTTCCACAGAGAGCTCGGATACAAATCGTTTTACGGTCTCGGCACTCGGCCCCGACCTGCCCGATAATCCAACTGGCAGTCCGACAATTATCTTCTGTGGCTCGTACTCTTTGATCAAGCTGGCCAACCTGCGGATATCTCCCTTGTGATCCTTGGTCCTGACGAACGACAGCACCGGAAGCGCCAGTCGTCCCTGGGAGTCGGAGACCGCAATGCCTATCCTCTTCTGCCCATAATCTATGCCGACAAAGCGCACTTGCTCTCTCATTCTCCCTTGAAGAGCAGCGACTCTATGATCGAAAAAGCCTCGCCAAGTTTAGCGACATTCTTTCCACCCGCTTGGGCGAACTCTGCCTGCTTGCCCGTTCCACCACCCAGTATTTCGGCCGCATCTCTGAGCAGATCCGATGCAATCAGACCGCTCTCGCGCGTCACAGCTGCCACAAGAGAGGCCTTTTCGGTGTCGGGTGTGCCGATCAGCACCACCGCGCTCACGCCTGGCTCAGCTCTGACCAATAGTGCAAGCTCGCGCATAAGTTCTGGCTCGAGATTGTCCTGGCGTGCCAGAACTCTCCCGTCTCGTGAGTGCATTGCCAACTCCTTGGCGAAAGCTTTCAGCTCTCTGGCCTGCATAACCTTGAGCTGGTTCACGAGTTCGCTCTCGCGCTCCCTTATCGATTCCAGCTTGGTCACCAACTCCTCCGAATTCGTCCTCAGAGCGGCTGCAGCCCGATGGAGCACGCTCTCAATCTCCATGTAGTGCTCAATCGCGTTCATTCCGGTCAGCGCTTCGATACGTCTTGTGTTGGCCCCTATTGAACTTTCGGATACGATGACAATGGGACCGATCTCAGCCAGGTTGTCAACGTGAGTTCCACCGCACAGCTCCAAAGAACCTTCACCGGCCCGAACCATTCTCACCCGCTCGCCGTACTTATCTCCAAAGAACGCCATAGCGCCCTGTTCCAATGCTTCCGACTTGGAGGTTTCCCGCACTTCCACCGGCTGGGCTGATAATATCTGCATGTTCACCAACCGCATGACTCTAGCTCTCTCCTCCCAGGAGAGAGGGGCCCAGTGCGAGAAATCAAAGCGAAGGCGGTCCGGTGCGACCAAGCTACCCTGCTGTTTGACGTGGTCACCAAGGACCTCCCTCAACGCAGAATGAAGCAGGTGCGTAGCCGTATGATTTCTCCTGATGGCGGTCCGTCGTTCAGCATCGACATCTAGCTGAGCCATCTGGCCAAGGGTCAGCTCGCCTGAGACCACCTTAGCTCTATGTCGAATCAAACCCGGAAGCGCGTAAGACGTGTCTACCACCTGGACTCTGGCTGATTCCGTGACCACCGTTCCAGTATCCCCCACCTGTCCGCCACTCTCCGCATAAAAAGGAGTACGGTCAAAGAAAAGTTCGACCTCGCCCCCGGCAGGTCTTTCAACCATACCCACCAACCGACCCGTATCGGAGAGCACTTCATAGCCAGTGAATTGGGTAACGCCAAACTGCTCCGCTATTTCCCGATACCGCTCCTGTAACTCAAGATCTACGCCTCCCTCCTTACCGGCAGCACGAGCCCGGTCCCGCTGGACCTTCATCTGAGAGTCAAATCCCTGCCTATCGACGGTAAAGCCGCGATCAGCGGCGATCTCTTCAGTAAGCTCTATCGGAAAGCCGTAGGTGTCATGTAGCCTGAATGCGGCTTCACCCGAAACCGCATCGCCAAGAGCGAGTTCCTGGTCGAGCAGCATACTGCCAGCTTTCAACGTGTTCCTGAACCGCTCCTCTTCCCGGGAAATTACTGAGACGATGAAGTCTTTATTGGTGACAAGTTCTGGGTACGCCGAACCCATAACCGAAACAACTGATTCAACCAGCTGCGGAGTCACCGATCTGTCAACGCCAAGGCTGAATGACCTGAGGGCAGCCCTTCGGATAATCCTCCGCAAAACGTAACCTCGACCCTCGTTCGACGGATACACCCCGTCGGCTACCAGGAACGACATCGACCTTGCGTGATCGGCCATTATCCGCAGAGCTACGTCGCTGCCCTCATCACGACCGTAGTGAGTCTTGGTTACATCGCAAGCAACATCGAGAATGGGCCTTATTACATCGGTGTCGAATATCGAACTCTTGCCCTGCAAAACTTCCAAGATTCTTTCCAAGCCCGCACCAGTGTCTATGGATGGCTTTGGAAGGGGCTCCAGACTCTGGTCCGGCTGGCGATTGAACTGCATGAAGACGAGATTCCATATCTCAAGAAATCGCTCGTCGGATCCATGGGCTGGCCCACCACCAGCACCGAACTCCTCACCTTTGTCGAGATAGATCTCCGAACACGGTCCGCACGGGCCGACCTCTCCCATCTGCCACCAGTTGTCCTCGTCGAGACGCTGGATTCTGCTCGGGTCAAATCCAACCGCATCACGCCAGATCTGTTCACTTTCATCGTCTTCGAGATGAACTGTGATCCATATTCTTTCCGGATCAAAACCAAGGACCTCTGTTACAAGCTGCCAGGCCATCGGAATGGCCTCCTCTTTGAAGTAATCCCCGAAAGAGAAATTGCCAAGCATCTCGAAAAATGTCAGATGCCGTGCTGTTCGTCCTATCTGGTCGAGATCGTTGTGTTTTCCACCCGCCCGCATGCACTTCTGAACCGAAGTCGCCCTTTTGTATGGCGGAACCTCCTCTCCCAAGAAGTACGGCTTGAAAGGCACCATACCCGCAACAGTGAATAGTATCGACGGGTCGTGGGGAATCAGAGATGCCGATGGGACGGCGACATGGCCTCGTTCCGTAAAGAACTTGGTAAATGCTTCTCGAAGATCGTCAGATTTCATTTGTAGGCCAGCCTATATCGTCTTGAGTCATAAATGGACTTTCCGCTACTGGGCCTAAGATTGTCTCCTCGGATCCAAGCCCATCTCGGCCCGCAGGGTCGCCTCTGTCTCCTCCACCTTGGTCCTAGCATCCCCAATCGCAGCCGAAAGGCGATCCTTGAGCCTGATGACAGAATCCGCGGTTGCTTTTGTCAGAGCCAAGGGTGTCACTTCTTCCACCTTTTGCCTAATTCTCTTCCGAACCCAAATACTGACGGCGACGCCAACGCCGGTTCCCGTTATGAACCACCGTAATCTCTTGGCCACTATCGTCTCCCTTTATACTGGGTGGACTCGGACCTGAATACGGTGACCAGCCTGTTCGCACCAGCCCGCAATGCCTTGGCCTTGATAATCGGCGCGGCAACGGCTGTGTACGCGAGCTTTGAAGCACTACCCATCGAGCTGGTTACCGCGTTTGTGGCATCGAGAAGGGTCTCAAATTTGCTGACGTCTTCGCCTGCGTCGTCCACCAACTCTGTGACCTCGTCAACGAGCTTTGACATCTCGCTCTGAAGCCTCCCCAATGTCACTTCGAGCGAAGTTGCCAACGTCCGCATTCTTGAAACCACAATGCCCGCCACGATCAAAAGCACCAAAAGAGCGACGGTAAGAACGAGTTCCATGCCTTGCGATAGTGTCACCTAAAACCTCTTTCATCTCGGCCTTGAAGTACTAGTCCGAATCATCTGACTTGAAGAACTCGAGTTGAGCCAAACCCTTCGGGAATCTACTCATTGATTCATCTTCCGCAAGGATCTTTCCGCGTGAGACCTCCATCTCCCCGACAAAGCCCCGTAGATGTTGCGGAACTGGCCATCCGATAGTCCTTTTCGCCACCTGCAATGCCCCCTCTATAGCTTCATAGCTCGCCTTCGACTTGGGCGCCAACGAGAGGTAGCAGACGCAGTGACCTAGATTGATTCGTACCTCAGGCATGCCCAATCGTTCAGCGGCGTGAATTGTTGCATGTGCAATCCCAAGTGCTGCTGAGTCCGCCAAGCCAATATCCTCTGAGGCAAAGATCAGCAGCCGCCTAGCAATGAACCTCGGATCCTCCCCGCTCACCAATAGCCTGGCCAGCCAGTACAGGGCTGCGTTGACGTCTGAGGCCCGCATCGACTTTATCAGAGCGGATGTCATCTCGTAGTGATCCGAGCGGGACAGGCCGTTTGAAGCCGTCTTCTTGACTGAACGAACATCCGCTTCCGTGATCTCGACGCGCTCCATGTAAGCTCGCAGCCCGGCCACCACCGATGCTGCTTCGAAGGTGTTTATCACGCTTCGAAGATCTCCCCCACACAACTCGTATATCAGCTCCTCAGCATCCTTGGTCAGAGTGCAGCCGCTTAGCTTCACCGCCCGGCGAAGCACCTCCGCTACCGCCTCTCGCCCAAGAGTGGACAGTTCAACCACGAGGAGCCTTGACAGAAGGGCCGGCACCACCTCCATCCACGGATTCTCCGTCGTAGCTGCAATCAATGTTAATATCCCCTCCTCGACTGGCAGGAGCAGGGCGTCACTCTGTACCTTGGTCAGCCGATGAATTTCGTCAATGAACAGAACGGTCTTCGCCCCCTGGATCTGGAATGCCCGCTCAGCTTCGACTGCCGCATCTTTGATCTCCTTCACTCCCAAAGAGGTAGCAACCAGGGGAACAAATCTATAGCTGGTCGCTGAAGCGAGCACGTATGCGATGGTCGTCTTGCCGACTCCCGGTGGCCCTGCCAGGAGAAGAGAACTCAGCTTCTTCGAGAGGACCATCGCACCAATCAGGCCCTCAGAGCCAAGGTATCGCTCGTGACCGATGATATCTTCTACAGTACTTGGGCGAAGCCTTGCCGCCAGCGGCTGATCATGAGCCCTGGCCGATTCCCCGAAAATTGAACCAGATGATCTTATTGACACACCCCTCCAAATTCAACGGTAGGCGACGTTACGATAGATCCTTTTTCTGAGGCTTAACCGACAGGCCAAGAAGGTCCCATACCTTTGCCTCGATCTGCTTCGGTGCACCTGTCATGAGGTCCGAGCCAGACTGCGTTTTAGGAAAAGCGATCACTTCTCGGATATTCTCCTCCCCAACCAGGAGCGCCGTGAGACGGTCAATCCCAAAGGCGAAGCCTCCGTGCGGAGGAGCCCCATACTTGAACGCCTCCAGAAGGAATCCGAAACGATTGCTCGCCTCCTCTTCAGTTACCCCCAAGAGAGAAAATATCCTAGACTGGATGTCTCCTCGGTGAATTCTTATGCTACCCGAACCCAATTCCCAACCATTCAGAACAAGATCATACGACTGAGATCTAACCGATAGAGGGTCACTTGCCAACTTATCAAAGTCCTCTTGGTTTGGCATTGTGAACGGATGATGAGTTGAAACAAGCCTCCCCTCCTCGTCGATACCCTCGAACAACGGAAAGTCGATCACCCACACGTATCTGAACTCGCCCGGATTAGCCTGATTCCTGCCAAGATCTATTCGCAGTTGCCCAAGCACCTCACAGGCCTTCTGCCATTCATCACCTACGATAAGAATGACATCTCCATCGGACACGTTGGTAGCGGCAACGAGATTCTTCGATTCATCCTCTGTAAGGAATTTCGACACCGGGGATTCAAGCTGGAGACCGTCCGACCCAGGGATGACCCTCAACCAGAGCAGACCTTTGGCGCCTAGACTTTTAGCTCGGTCAACCAGATTGTCGAGCCTGGAGCGAGTAAGTGAACTAGGATTGGGAGCTACCAGCGCCTTGAGGCATGGCGCGCTCAGCGCCCGGATGCTGGTCCCGGCAAAGACTGAGGTCACATCGATCAGCTCATTGCCGTATCGCATGTCAGGCTTGTCAACGCCAAACCTGTCCATTGCGTCCTTCCAGGTGATCGCGCCTATTTCACCCTCCAACGGAATGCCTGCAGCTTGTGAGGCCGCGGTTACCGCATCGGAGATGAAACTCATCACGTCCCGCTGGGTTACGAAGGAGGCCTCTAAATCCAGCTGTGTGAATTCGAACTGCCTGTCGGCCCTTAGATCCTCGTCCCTGAGGCACCGAGCAATCTGGTAATATCGATCGAACCCGGCAACCATCAGTAGCTGCTTTGCAAGCTGAGGAGACTGCGGAAGCACGTAGCTAGAGCCCAGGTGAAGTCGCGACGGAACTACGAACTCCCTCGCGCCCTCCGGGGTCGGCGTCCAGAGCAGAGGTGTTTCTATTTCCGTGAAGCCCTGACGCTCCATGGAAGCCCTGATGGCAGAATTGATCTTCGCACGTACCCTGATGTTCTGCTGCATCCTCTCCCTGCGGAGATCCAGGAAGCGGAATCTGAGACGCGTCGCTTCATCTATTTCCGCTCGGTCTTGCAATGAAAACGGAGAGGGTTCAGCCTCCGAAAGTACCTCTATCGCGGTATCTGTGAGCTCGATCTCTCCAGTGGCCAACGAGGAATTATCCGTCCCTTCAGGCCGCTTGGCAACGGTCCCGGCCACTCTCACGACAAATTCTGAGCGAAGCTCAACGGACGAATGCGCGACAACCTGGACAATTCCGCTATAGTCCCGAACATCCACGAAGACCAGATGCTCACCATGCTCACGGACGCGCGCAACCCATCCACAAACCGTAACCCTTTTCCCGACGTCGTCTGAACGAAGGCTTCCAACGTAACGATCCCGAAGGCCCTTTGCGTCAACCAACGAAGTGCTTTCCATGACGGGCTTCGATTCCATAAAAACTCCTGCGATCAGTGATCCAAAACCTGACTGTTACCGATTTGCCACAATCCTGGATTGAGCCTAAAGCGGCTTGAACATCTTCCACACGGATGAAACTCCAAAATTTCTGCTACGTACCTCAATTGGGCAGCGCAGTGCTACCTGCTCTTTGCGGGAAGCACACGATATGCGTCAAACACAGAATCAAGCCTCTTTATCGACGCGAGAACAGACTCTAGATGGCTCGGATCGGCCAACTCGAACTCGAAACGCATGCGAGACACTCTATCCGCGCCGGCCTGAGATGAACTAGAAAGTATGTTGAGGTGATGTTCAGACAGCACCCTCGTAACGTCAGCCAGCAGATGCGACCTGTCCAGAGCTTTTATCTCGACCGTCGCCGCGAAGATCCCGGTAGTATCCCTGTCCCACTCGACCTCTATCAACCTGTCCTCGTTTGACGAGGCCAAAGCCACGGCATTGCTGCAGTCGATACGATGCACCGAGACCCCCCTTCCTCTTGTGACGAACCCGGTTATCTCGTCACCCGGCACTGGAGAGCAGCACTTGGAGAGCCTTATCATTACGTCATCGAGTCCCTCGACGTAGACCCCGGCTCCCTTGCGTTTTCTATGGAAGTTTCGCGAGGTGGTGACAGTAGAGGGAAGTTGGTCTTCCCCATCTCCTACCCTGAGTTCACGGAGCAGGCGTTGAGCCACCGCCTTGGCACTGACGTGTCCCTCGCCTATCGCAGCGTAAAGCGCCTCTAGATCGCTGTAGCCCAGTGCTTCAGAGATATGGGCGATCGGCTCGGAGGTGGACAGCTTCTGGGTTGGCAGATTCTCCTTGCGCATCGCCTTGGCAAGCTCATCTTTGCCTGTCTCGATGGCGTCCTCTCTGCGCTCACGTGAAAACCATTGCCGAATCTTGTTCCTGGCTCGTGGGGTTACAACGATCTTCAGCCAGTCTCGGGAAGGACCGGCATTTTGAACCTTCGAAGTGAAGATCTCGACAGTATCACCGCTCTTGAGCTTGGAGTCAAGCGGCACCAAACGCTGGTTCACTTTTGCGCCTATGCATCTATGGCCCACCTCGGTGTGAATCGAATAGGCAAAATCAATCGGAGTTGCCCCGGCGGGAAGCGTAATGACCTTCCCTTTTGGCGAAAAGACATAGACCTCGTCAAGCTCGAGGTCAAGCCTAAGCGACTCGAGGAACTCCGCTGGATCCGGAGTCTCCTTTTGCCAATCGACGATCCGGTTCAGCCATACGATCTCATCCTTCGATGAGCCCTCTTTGTAGCCCCAGTGCGCAGCCACACCGAATTCAGCCCGCCGATGCATGTCCTGGGTTCTGATCTGAATCTCAAGGGGATTCCCGCCATGTGACACAACCGTGGTGTGCAGTGACTGATAAAGATTGAACTTTGGAGAGTTTATATAGTCTTTGAACCTTCCGGGGACCGGTGACCAGATTGAATGCACGACACCCAGTGCAGCCCAACAATCCTTCTCGGTTTCGGTGATAACCCGCATTCCAATTATGTCGTAAATGTCGTCAAACTCCTTGGCCTTCACCACCATCTTTTCGTAGATCGACCAAAGGTGCTTGGGCCTACCTGTAACCTCAGCCTTGATGCCAACTTCGTCAAGACGATCCTTGGCCGCCTTGAGCACCGTTTCTAGATACTGTTCGCGCTCCGGATTCCTTGAGCTGACCATCCTATCGATCTCACCATATCGGCGTGGATGCAGCGTAGCAAAGGCAAGGTCCTCCAGCTGCCAGCGGATCTCTTGGATACCCAACCTATGTGCAAGGGGAGCGTAAATATCAAGCGTCTCCTGCGCGGTGCGGCGCTGCTTCCATTCCGGCAGCGCGCCTATGGTCTTCATATTGTGAAGCCGATCCGCCAGCTTTATGACAAGCACTCGGGGATCCTTGGCCATCGCGAGCAGCATTTTCCTCATCGATGCAGCCTGCTGTGCCTCCTTTGACTCGAAGCTGAGCCGATCAAGCTTGGTCACCCCGTCCACGATTGCTGCGACCGCTGGGTCATACAGGGTTGCAACGTCCTCCAAGCTGACGTTCGTGTCCTCAACCGAATCATGGAGAAGAGCTGCGGCGATTGTGATGTCGTCAACACCCAGAGAAGCCACGATGCGCGCAACCCCGTATGGATGCACGAAATACGGCTCTCCAGAGGCACGAACCTGACCCACATGTGCAGCTATAGAGCCATACCATGCCTTCTCGATCAGGTCAGTTGAATGCTCCGGGTGCCGCACCAAATAGACACTCTCCAAGAGCGCCAGACCGGAATTCTCGCCATCAACTAGATCGGTTGTTGCAACACTACCCATAGTTAAATTCTACTACCACCCGAAAAGGCCGATCTGCGCCACAGATGATTTGAGGATTCTCCGCTACCTTCGACGGCCCTTAGATTTCTTCCTAGAGGACGGGCGATTTGATCCCTGCAACGACTCGACACTTACGAGCCTTGACTTTCCCGCGGCCCCAGCGGACGAGACCTGGACTCCCGCAACCTCCACATCCCCTCCGGCCGAAACTGCAACTTTGCTTTCAACCTTGTTGGTTCTTGTGCTCTTAGCAGCGCTCTTTAGCTGCGCTGCACCGATATTCTGCCTGAGAACCTTGTATCTTGGCTCTCTCTCCTTCAGCCAAGCCAAAATGGGCGAGGCGATGAAGATTGACGAATATGCACCGGTGGTGAGGCCGATAAAAAGTGCCAATCCAAAATCCTCGAGCGTCGTGGCACCGAAAATGTACGCACCCACGATGAGTACAGAGAGAATCGGTATGATCGCAACCGTGGAGGTGTTAATCGACCTGGCAAGCACCTGATTGATTGAGTCGTTGACTGCGTCTGCGTATGCCCGGCGACCTACCTGAACCATGTCGGCGATATTCTCTTTGACTCGATCAAAGACGACGATGGTGTCATAGAGCGAGTAGCCCAGGATAGTAAGTACAGCAATTACAGTCGAGGGCGTCACCTGGAACCCGGACAGAGCGTAAATCCCCACCGTAACCAAGATGTCATGCACAACGGCAATCAGTGCAGCGAGGGCCATCTTCGGCTCAAAACGAAGAGATATATATATGGCGATGGCAAGAAAGAAAAATATCAGGGCTCTGATGGCCTTGGAGGTGATCTCCCCTCCCCAGGTCGGACCGACATCGGTGAGTGACACCTGGTTGACATTGACATGGGCGGCCTTCGCCAGTGCTGCTGATATAGAGTTCTCCTTGGCCGTCTTCGCGCTTTGAGTAAGTGTGTTCAGATCGGCTTGGACCTGAACGGTTCTGCTGCCACCCCCTCCAAGCGTAACGACAGTGGCAGACGAAAGGCCGAACGGCGAAATTGCCGCCCTGGTTTGACCGACTGTCAAGGTTGCCGAGGGCACCTCCCACGAAACTCCACCCTTGAAGTCGATTCCAAAGTTGAGACCCCTAATGACCAAAGAGGCAAGGCCTACAAGAATCACCACCCCAGAGATAGTGAACCAGCGCCTGGCGTGACCAATGAAGTTGATGTCGGTCTCACCCCTGAAAAGGCGTCCGAACGCTCTCTGTAGACTAAACCCTTGATTCATTACCCGATCTCTCCAAACCGAAGCAGTGCCATATCAGTCAATCCACCCAATCAGCTCGACGTACCTGCAGGTACAGGAACTCTCTGGCTCCCAGAGCCCAAGCCTCTTGCCATTCCCCAGAAGCCGGGGCCAGTAACCTTCGACCACTGCCCCAAGATGATAACCAATGGCCTCGTAAAGATATATGCAGTCAGCACATCCAAAAGCGTTGAAAGCCCCAGGAAGAACGCGAAACCGCGAACCGGGCCAATACTCAGAAGATACAGCAAAAGCGCCCCAATGAAAGAGACTGCATCAGCCGCAATGATAGTTCGAAAGGCCCTCTTGAACCCCTTATCTACCGATGATCGGATAGTCTTGCCAGCTCTCACCTCATCCTTGAGGCGTTCAAAGAAGACGATGTAGGAGTCCACGGTAATCCCAACAGAGACTATCAGACCGGTTACTCCGGAAAGGTCCAGACTCAACCCGGACGAGTGACCAAGGTAAGAGATGATCGACCACAGCAACGCTGCGCTTGTGCCAAGACCCAAAACCACGACGATCCCAAGGAGCCGATAGTAAAGGATTGTGTATATCATCACTGCCGCCAGTCCGATGAGACCGGCCAGTACTCCCGCCTTGAGGGAGGCTGCACCTAGAGTTGGTGATACGGTTTGAACCGTCTGCTGCTGGAGCTGTACCGGTAGAGCGCCATATGAGAGCACGAGGGCGAGATCCTGAGCCTGAGTCTGGGTGAACGTACCGGAAATCTGTCCCTGCCCACCGAATGTTTTAGCGTTGATGGTCGGTGCGGACTCGACGATTCCGTCAAGAACCACAGCCAACTGCTGCTGGTAATACTTGGTAGCAATGGCATCGAATTTCGGTGAGCCGGCTGAAGTGAGCGTGAAGTTGACCACCCAGTTGCCACTTGAATTCACCGCGGCAAACGCGCTCTTTAGCGCGGCCCCCGTCAGCAGGGATGGTCCAACGATGTAGCGGGAGGTAGCATCACCCTTTATCGGCAAAAGCACGTTCTTGGTGTTGGAAACGTTGGTTACTGGAGTAGTCGCTACATATGCCATTGCTGCGGACTCGGCCTGTGTGGTGGGGCAGGCCAATGCGGTGTCTGACGCAGGGACCACGGTGCCCTTCGGAGGCTTGGTGTAAGCGGGGACCTGACACTGCACGATCCTAAAGGAAAGCTGCGCAGTCTGACCAATTATCTGCAGGGCCCGAGATGCGTCTTTAACACCGGGAAGCTGAACCACGATATCGCTGCCCTGTTGAGAGATATTCGGTGAGGTGATTCCAAGCGCGTCGACTCGGTTTCTGATAATAGAGATCGTCTGATTTAGAGTTGCCTGGGTGACGGTGTGCGCCGGCTTATAGACGACAGAGGCGCCACCTTGCAGATCCAGTCCAAGCACCGGAGAGTAGTGTGCCACCAATACAGCTATGAACGAGCCAATGGAAATCAAAATGGTCGCGGCAACCAAGATTATGTTAGAACGCTTCATATGTGTCTATTTCCCATTTCCAAACCGGGCATGCCCGTCCCTTGCAAACTCCTACACACTACTACCCATTGACTCATCGCCCAATTTCAAAAAACTTCCCCAAAGCTTCGCTTTTACTTCCGATTCGAGCCGTGGCCTCAACCGATACCGATACAGGACGACGCTCGCCAAAGACCAAGTCCGAACAATCCAGCTGGACATGGCCACATGTCTTCATGGCTCTTCACCAGAAGATCACTTTATCAGGTTGAACGCTTCACCCCGAGCAGCTTAGAAGATAGCCACGAAAACCCCCGAGGCCGAGGACCCTGACCCATGAACCGAAAGGATCCGGCGAGCACTTGCATTCAGGCCTGAGCGCCACAAAACCTTGCAGCACTGAATCAGTGTTGGTCGTCGTCTCCAGGCTGCCTAAGCTCTTCGTCATCGGCATCCACCGGCTTGACATCGTCAACCGGCGCGCCACTCGTGGAGTGCCCGTCCAAATCGACGTCGGAAGGCACTGAATCACCAACATGAGACTCAAGGTGCTCGTGAAGCTGGGAGAAGTCCTCGTCAGAAAATTGCGAAGACAAGTGCTCCTCCGATAGCTGGCTCTCCACATCGACGGATTCCGGCGCCTTGACTACGCTCCTCCGATCGAATACCAGCTCAATTCCGGGCGCCACCTCAACCACAGTCAAGTCTTGCGAAATCCTGTTCACGCGCCCATAGATCCCGGATCTAGTAAGGACCCGGTCACCTTCAGCGATCCTCTGCTGTTCCGCCTGAGCGGCTTTCAGCTTCGCTTGCTTGGGCCTGATTATTAGGAAGTAGAAAATTGCGAAAATCAGGATCGGTAAAATTAAACTCACAGAAAATACTCCATATTAAAAGGACGAATTACAAGTCTAATTCCCCGCAGCCAAACCACCCGACCGTGCATGTGCGCAACCCTGGCTCGACGGGAAATTGTCATAACGCGTAAAGCTATCACATCTACAGAAGCATTTGACTTCAAACGCAAACATCCACTTCACCGCGAAAGGCTATGCGTTACAAGGCCAGTCCAGACCCGTTCATCCCCAGGGCCGCGATGCGCTGGCTCCTAAATGCTCGTCGTCGATCTCCGCTCCACTGCTGCGATGGCATTGATGAGGGTCGAGGTTCCTTCTTCAGCCTCGCCTTGGATGATAGACAGAGGCGGTGCGATCCTGAGCACATTTCCCTCCACGCCACCCTTTCCTATGAGAAGGCCCATCAATTTGGCCTCTTCCAGCACCTCATCGGTGCCAGATGGCGACGGCAGGGAACTTCGCGGCTCCACGATCTCAATGCCAACCATAAGGCCCTTGCCTCTGACCTCAGCGACTATCGCCGAGCCACTCAACTCTTTGCGAAGCCGCGACATCATATATTTGCCGATGTGAAGAGCGTTGCTTTGCAGTTGGTTCTCGGCCAGATATCTCAGATTGGCAAGGCCGGCAGCGGTGGCAAGTGGGCTACCTCCGAACGTAGAGATCGATGAGCCCGGCAGAAAGTCCATAATTTCGGGCTTGGCGATTACTCCGGCCAATGCAAGCCCGTTTCCTACGCCCTTGGCAAAGGTGATGATGTCTGGCACCAGTCCATGAGCCTGATATCCCCAAAAATGATCTCCGGTCCTGCCCCATCCGGTCTGGACCTCGTCAGAGATGAAGAGTATTCCATACTCATCAAGTACTTCTTTTATTGCCCCAAAATAGCCGTCCGGGGGGAGAGTGAAGCCGCCGACCCCCTGTATCGGCTCCGCTATAAGGGCGGCAATCTTTCCACCGGTTCCATTCGATATCAGATCACGCAGATCCTCCACGCCCCTTCGGATATAGTCCCTGTCTGAAAGGCCGCTGAGTGGGCCGCGAAGTCGCGAACCGCCAAGGATGTAGCCAATATTGAGAGGGTAAAAGCTGGACGGAGAGTAGCCAGGATTGCCTGTAACCGCCATGGAGAGTAGCGAGCGGCCGTGATAGCTTCCACGCACTGCCAAGACAGTGTTCGAATCCCGGTAGCAGCTTGCCAAAAGGAGTGCGGTATCGTTGGCTTCGGTTCCAGAGGTAGTGAAAAAGACCTTGGCGTCCTCTATTCCTGAGAGCTTTGAGATCTCCTCCGCCAGTTCGATCATCGGCGAGATGAGGTACAGGGTCGATGAGTGAATCATCCTCGAAGCCTGATCATTAATTGCAGCTACCACTTCTGGAACCGAATGGCCTGTCATGGTTGTCAGTATCCCGCCAAAAAAATCGAGATAGGTTCTTCCCTCTGCATCGGTTACGTGACGGCCCTTGCCAGATACCAGCTCGATCGGATCTGAGTAGTACAGCGCTAACCAACTTGGCAGCACCCTGTTGTGTCTGGCCAGCGCATTCCTCTGATCCATCCGATTCCCCTCGACCTAGAGCGTAGTTTTCCAAGCGTCCCACTATCCAACCCGGGGGCACGACCGCCTGTGGGGACACTCTGCGACAAACACTGTAGCACTTGTCTGAAACGCATAGCTCCTTCGAAGCTCTGCCCCAGCTACTCCGAAAAGAGCGATGCGCCCTGTGCGGGCGGCTCGAGACCTAGGTGCCGCCAAGCAAGCGGCCCAGCGACTCTACCGCGAGGAGTGCGCACCAAAAGCCCACATTTCATCAGAAAGGGCTCATACACGTCCTCAATGGTCTCTGGTTGCTCGCCGACTGTCACCGCCAGAGTGGAAAGTCCCACAGGATGGCCGGAAAAGGTCCTGCAAAGGGTGTCGAGAATCGCCCGGTCAACCTTGTCGAGCCCCAGCTCGTCCACCCCGAAAATATCCAACCCCTCCCGAGCCGTCCGTTTCGTGATCCTGCCGTCGGACTTGACCTCGACAAAGTCGCGAACGCGGCGCAGCAGACGATTGGCCAGGCGTGGAGTACCTCGCGAGCGTGACGCTATCTCGCTTGCCCCCTCCTCGTCAGTATCGACTCCGAGTATTTTACTTGACCTTTCAACGATCTGTCGGAGTTCCTCCACCTTGTAAAAGTCAAGCCTGGCCACAAAGCCGAATCTGTCACGGAGCGGTCCAGTAATCATTCCAGTGCGAGTAGTCGCCCCCACCAGGGTAAATTCTGGCAGTTCGAGCCTTATTGACCTGGCAGTGGGACCTTCACCGATGATGATGTCAAGCTTGAAATCCTCCATCGCTGGATAAAGGATTTCGGCAACGGCTGTCGACAGACGATGGATCTCATCGATGAAAAGGACATCTCCGCTGTGGAGGGAGGTGAGTATGGCGGCAAGGTCACCCCCTCTTAGCAAGGCCGGACCGGAAGTGACCCTAAAACCTGTCCCCATCTCATGGGCGACAATGGACGCCAAAGACGTCTTTCCAAGGCCCGGCGGGCCAGCAAAGAGAAAGTGATCTGCCGCTTGGCCACGTCTCTTTGCAGCTTCTAGGACTATATATAAATGGTTCTTCAGGTCTTCCTGTCCAACGAACTCCGCCAATGACATCGGACGCAGCGAGCTATCGACTGACGCCTCCATATCCTGAAGTTCCGGACCGACCTCGCGTTTGGAACCTCCTACGGACGGTTCATCCCCCACATTGGCGCCGGATAGCACTTCTTTCCTCGGACTCACACCGACAACTCCTTCAAGCAGTATTTCAACATATCTTCGAGGGAGAATTCAGCGGGTACCTTCTCTATTACCCCGCGTATCTGATCCTGGGCATAACCGAGCGAGATTAGCGCTAATCTCAGATCCGCAACAACGCTACCATTTGGACCGGAACCCGATCCACCGAAGACATCTACCGAGCCAAGCTGGTCGAGCCTCCCCTGCATCTCGACGATCAATCGCAACGCAGTCTTTGGACCCACTCCTGGAACCCTCTTCAGCACTG
The DNA here is from genome assembly GCA_021810525.1 of Actinomycetes bacterium. Classification (GTDB taxonomy): domain Bacteria; phylum Actinomycetota; class Acidimicrobiia; order Acidimicrobiales; family Acidimicrobiaceae; genus SCQM01. Next base: position 30,646 of record JAJZIP010000002.1, read on the forward strand.
CGTGGTCGTTAGCTGCGATCGCGTTGACAAGCTCGTCCCGCGAAATCGAGGAAAGAATCGAAAGTGCCAGAGAAGGGCCCACCCCCTGAGCAGTTCTAAGAGCCTCGAACCAGGCCTTGTCCTGACTCGTTTCAAAGCCATAAAGAGTCATCGCATCTTCTCGCACCGACATCGATATTGAAAGCTTGACTTCTTGCCCAAGCTGGAGCCGGGACAGAAGATCAGTCGGGCAATGCACCAGGTAACCCACCCCGCCAACTTCAACTACAAGTAAATTTGGAGGGGAAATCTGATCGACAACACCTTTCAGCGACCCAATCATACGCTCTCCGATCGGCCTGTAGCGCGAAGCGCACTTTGGAATGAATGGTTTGCGAGATAGCAGAATGCCAAGCCAAGCGCATCCGCAACATCTGGAGGACGCGGGATCTGCTCCAGCTTGGCAAGAACCTGAATCATCCTCTGAACCTGCAGCTTGTCCGCAGATCCATACCCGGCGACGGCCAATTTCACCTCGCTGGCAGAATACTCCACTATCTCGCATCCTGCTTCAAAGGCGGCAAGGAGGATCACTCCAGAAGCCTGACCAACCGACATGGCAGTCTTCGCATTGCTCCGAAACAAGATCCTCTCGATAGCGACGACTTCCGGCTTGAGTTCTGAAAGAATTTCTTGCACGTCGCGAAGAAGAATCGAGAGCCTCTCTGGAACTGCAAGCTCCCTGGGAGTGGTGATGAGGCCAGCTGAGACAACCTCCGTAGACCTCACGGTCTGCCTGACCGCACCGTAGCCACATCGAGATAATCCTGGATCAATCCCTAGCACGAACATTTGTTCGATATTACCCCATAAACGTGGCGATTGGAGACATTTTTGGGATAATTCACTTGGCCTGCTTGACAGCCTCGATCAGCGCCGACGCCGGATCAAACGTCAAACCAGCAGTGGTGCGGCGCGCATAGGAGATCTTTCCTAATCTATCGATCACAAAGACCGACCGCCGGTAGAAGCCCAGCGGACCCAGTATTCCGTACCTCTTACCCACTGACTTTTTCTCATCGGACAGCAAAGGAAAGCCGATCGACTGATCCTCGAAAAACCTCTTGTGGGAATCAATACCCTGCGGAGAGATTCCCAGGACTATAGCGCCCAAGTCCTCGAAGTTCTCCTTGTCCAACGTGTATGAACGCAGCTGGGTGGTGCAAATCGGAGAGTTGTCCGCTGGGTAAAAGACCAGCACAACAACACTCCCGAAGAAATCGCTCAGGGAGTACGACCCGCCGGGAACACCTTCAAGAGTGAACTCGGGAGCCTCGTCACCTACACCTACTACGGTCTCCACCAACTAGACGCTCACCGATTCCAAGATGGCGTCGGGGATATCGAAGTTGGAGTAGACGCTCTGTACGTCATCGTTGTCTTCTAGGGCATCCATCAGTTTCAGGACCTTTTTGGCTTCGCTCTCCTCCGAGATCTCTACCGTCGAATTCGGGAGCATGACAAGCTCGGCACCAAGTACTGCAAAACCGACTTTCTCGAGGCCGCCTCTTACCGCGGACAGATCTCCGGGAGCACAAACTACCTGCCATTGATCGCTCAGATCCTGCACGTCCTCCGCGCCCGACTCCAGTGCAGCCAGAGTCAGAGAATCTTCCTCGGCTGAACGATCGATCGCGATGACACCCTTTCGCTCGAACTGCCACGACACCGCACCCGGCTCCGCCATGGACCCTCCGCTCTTGGAGAAGATGCTCCTGACATCCGCGCCGGTGCGGTTCCTATTGTCGGTGAGGCATTCCACAATCACTGCGATACCTCCGGGACCGTAACCTTCGTAGTTGATCGCCTCATATCTAACGCCATCCAGCTCCCCGGTCCCACGCTTGATTGCTCGTTCTATTGTGTCGAGAGGCACAGATGCCTCTCGCGCCTTGGTGAACATGGTCCGAAGAGTCGCATTCGAGTTGATGTCTCCTCCGCCTTCGCGCGCAGCGACTTCAACCTGTCGTATTAGCTTGGCAAAGAGCTTTCCGCGAGCCTTGTCCTGAGCGCCCTTTTTATGCTTTATCGTTGCCCATTTTGAGTGGCCAGACATCTGGATATCTCCCTTAATTTCTCTACAAAAGTTCAAGGAAAAGCTTGTGAAGCCTATCCTCGCCGACCAGTTCCGGATGGAACGAGGAAACGATCACCTTATTCTGCCGACAGATCACCGGAACCGTTTTATCCGAAGAATCTGCAAAGCTGTAGGTCACGCTCGACAAGACCTCGACCTCACTCGATACCTTCTCGACGACCGGAGCCCTGATGAATAGAGCTCTCATTGGCCCGTCCTCTATGGTAGATACCGTAAGACTGGTCTCGAAAGAAGCCATCTGACGTCCAAATCCATTCCGCCGCACCACGATGTCGATGGCATCCAGGCTCATCTGATCCTCCCGGCCGTCCACTACCGAGTTTGCCAACAGAATCATCCCGGCGCAGGTCCCGAACGCTGGCAACCCCTCGTGCAACAGGGCCCTCAGCGGTTCATAGATCCCGGACGACTGGAGAAGCATCGAAATCGATGTTGACTCACCGCCAGGAATAATTATTCCATCAACATCCAGATCGCCAGGAGTCTTGACCATCACAGACTGGATAGCCAACTTATCCAAAATGGCTAGGTGACTGATGAAGTCACCTTGAAGAGCAAGAACGCCTATCCTCATTCCCGATTTCAGACAATCCTTCCGAACCAGCTACCAGCCACGCTCAGCAAGCCTGACTTCGATCTCGTCCATCTCGATTCCGACCATTGGAGCTCCGAGATTTCGCGACACTCTGAGAAGCACTGACGGCTCTTTAAAATGTGTTGTAGCTTCGACTATTGCACGAGCTCTCTTTGCGGGGTCACTGCTTTTGAAAATTCCCGAGCCTACGAACACAGCTTCGGCACCTAACTGCATGACCAGGGATGCGTCAGCCGGCGTAGCCAGACCTCCCGCACAAAAGAGTGGAACAGGCAGTTTACCCGCCTCAGCCACCTCCCGCACCAGCTCTACCGGAGCCTGCAGACTCTTTGCCCACGAATATATCTCCGCAGAGTCGGCTTGTGTCAGTTTGCGAATGTCCCCAATTATAGATCGCAGGTGCCGAACGGCCTCGACAACATTTCCGGTGCCGGCCTCTCCCTTGGAACGGATCAGAGCAGCACCCTCGGAAATCCTCCTTAAGGCCTCGCCGAGGTTAGTAGCTCCGCAAACAAAGGGCACGATAAACTTCCACTTGTCAACATGATGAGCCTCATCGGCCGGTGTGAGCACCTCAGACTCGTCGATGTAGTCAACTTGCAGCTCTTGAAGAATCTGAGCCTCTGCAAAATGTCCAATGCGGGCCTTCGCCATCACTGGGATCGTAACCGTCCTCTGAATCTCCTCAATAAGGAATGGATCGCTCATGCGTGCAACGCCACCCTCTCGGCGGATGTCAGCGGGAACCCTCTCCAGTGCCATCACAGCCACAGCGCCTGCGTCCTCAGCTATCTTGGCCTGTTCCGCGTTGACAACATCCATTATGACGCCGCCTCGCAACATTTCGGCAAGTCCCCGCTTAACCGATGACCCACCAGTCACATTTGCTGATAATTCAGTGTGGTCCAAAATATCCTCCAAAGTCTAAATTCTAATTCGCAATAACTCCCATCAGCGCAGAGATGCGACTAGGAACCTGAGGTTTGCGTACCGATCGGTGCAAACTCGACCCAAGTCCTTCCTGGTGCAAGCTTGATGGGCTGGCCCGACGAATCTGTGAACGTCGTAACCGCATGCTCGGACGCCTTTGACCAGGTCCCCGCGGCCTCTTCGCCGCCAGAGAGGAAGATTGCATTACCGCTGCCGACTGAGTGGGCCTGCGGTACAGGGTTACCAGCAGGATCGATGAACCCTGTATTCGTGTAGTTGACAAACTCTATGATCACGTTCGTAGCACTCTCAGGCGATCCCTGTGGATTTTTCTGCAACACCCCGTTTGTGCTCCTCGTCCAAAAACCTCCACTTGAGTTCCAGCTCCATAGGTCGTTAGCATTTCCGGAGATATCGACCCTGAAGCTGCTAATAGGCTGGACTCCTGAAGCCGCGAATGGAGTGCCGGCCTTTCGGAACTCGAACAGCTTCGGAGGAAGCTTTGCGCTCAAACCAGCTTTTTTCGCATCTGCGTAGAGAGTTGTAGTCGAGGTGTAAAGGTTGTGAGGCGCTGGGCGGCTAGACAGACGATAGTAGGCACCTCCAAGGACGTATACCCCTACATCTGTGATTCCGGAGTTGCGAATGTCTGTAACAAAAGCCGGGATTCCCCCCGAGTAGGCAAAAAATCCCGCCAGTGGCGAGGCAATGTCTGCATCGGAGGCCCTAACCGACCTGATGGGACCCAGGACCGATGCATCCTGGGACTGGAAGACCGCCATGTATCGGGTATAACCACCTTCGACCATCTCTTCGTAGATTACATCCGCATGTGTCAGACCTGACTGCGGCCATGCCTGAGGCGCGTTATCTATCTTGGCCATTATCACAGGCCTGCGGGCGTCAGCTGGGTTGCCAAAAGGCAGTCCGGTTAGGGGAGAGACGTCCTTCGCGATGGTCGTGGAAGTCGTTGAAGGCAGGCTGGCCTGGCTGGTTACTGTGGTAGTAGGTGCGCTAGCAGAGCCCGCGCCACATGAGGCTCCTATGATACCCATGACTGCCAACGCTAGATACCGTCGATTACTCATTCTTTAAAAGCTCCTAGTGTGTCCATCTCGACTGAGATTCAATAAGACGCGAGTTCTTTGAGCCGAGCACTCATGTCAGCGTCCACGAGCTCTGGGTGAACCCAATATGGTCCCAACACCCTTCTCCTAAGACTCGAATTAGTTGCCCGCATGTTGGGATCCTGCTCCATCTTCCTCAAAACAGAGATGAACGCGGGCGGATACCTGGTGAAGTAGACGCCCCCCAGATCACCGGCAATCAATTTAGCGGTAAGAGCTGAGGTCTGCCTTCTCGGAACAATAAAGGGGGAGAGCGGCGACAACAACCTCTGCAGCGCCCTGAGGCGCGCTTCCAAGAATATCTGACCGGATCTGGCTCTCACCAGCTCTCTAGCGATCATGGCTTCAAACTCAAGTCTGGAAAACGCCTGCAACGCTCCTGAAGTCACAACAAGGACCGACCTCGTGTTCCCAACTGAGAAGGCCGCAATATTTATCTGCGGCTCCTTCAACTCGAGAACCCGAGGCATGTCGACACCCATTGTGAGACAGAGGCCTTCAGTGAGATTCATCAGACTCGGAGCCTTTTCCAAGTCCATCCTTTGCAGATCGAGACCCCTTGCACCATTGGCTGCCGCACGAAAACCAACCGCCAATGCGGCAATAGCTGGAATTCCAAACCCGACGATCACGCCCCAATGGAACTCATCCGACACTTTGAGAACAAGCAATGCGCGGGAGATTATAGTTGCAGCGATCGCTCCCGTAATCACAATGAAGGCTAGATAGAGGAAGGCAACCTCGACTAGAGCTTTTCGGGTATCGAACTGCTCGACATCTCCCCAGATCTGGTTGTGAGTAGACGACCTAGGCATGGACATCGATTCTATGGGAAATTCACGTGATCAGCGTAGTAAAGCTGTCCAAATATGTCTTTGCCAATTTCTCAATCGAGAACTCAAGCGCTCGGGTGCGTCCATTGAGACGAAGTTTCTCTCCAAGTTCGCCATTCTCGAGAGCTTGCAGCAACGCGCTTCGCAATGCCAAAGCATCCTTTGGCGCCACCAGGATGGCCTCTATGTTATCCCGAGCTACCTCCCGGTACCCCGCAATGTCTGTGGCGACGACCAGAGAGCCGGCAGCCATCCCCTCCAAAAGCACCATGCCAAAGGACTCCCCGTACAGTGAGGGGGCACAGAGAACGTCTGCCGCCTTCATTCTCGCCATTGCCTCTGCTTCGGAGACTTGCCCGAGCCAGACAATCCGCGGATCCCCGAGTGTGACAGCTCGCAAATGCGCAGTCTGCGGTCCCTCGCCGACAACCCAGCAAGTCAGATCAGAGTCCTCGATGCCCATGAAAGCGTCGATCAGAACCTCAAGTCCTTTTCGTCGTTCATGTCTACCGATGAACATGACCGTCGGACTCTGCTTGGGCCACACAGGGGCGGCTTCAAATGAATGAAGATCTACACCGTTGCCAACAACTTGGTACCGACCTCCAAAAATGCTTCTCGCAGTCAACATGGCATCCACTGAAACGGCAAAGCGTAGGCTAAGCCTGTCCCTCGACCTCGAAAGTAACCAGCCGAGACCCTTGTACGGGATAGTAACCCCATGCCGGTGAAACGTGCCGACCACCGGGACCTTGGCTGTGAAAAGCCCGACGAGAGATGGGCCGGGAGCAAATGGCTCATGTATATGGATCACTTCGTACCCGCTGCCCCGCACAATTGCTGCTGTCCTTGCGAGGGCCTGCGGCGAGATGCCAATAGGGGCACGGGATCCATTGGCCGGAACCCGGATCGAGGGACCGATACTTCGCACAGATTCTATGGACGGCGGTGTATCACACGGAGCTATTATGTCGACCTCATGCCCTAAATTGCGCATAGCCCGAGTCAGAGCTATCACCTGTCCTTGAACACCACCAGGTATTGAAAGGCTGTACGGGCACAGCTCCGCAATTTTCACACCTTAATCCGTTCCATGACGCATAACTCGACTCCTCGACTGCTTGGTAGAAGGCGAGTCACCAGTTCTGCTCTGAGACGGCCAATTGGGTTGGAAAAGGTGCCACTGAGCTGGGTCTGCCCTGATCAGGCTCTCGTAGCGTTCAGTTAAAAGTCCCGTGAGTCTCGAAACATCCTCTCTTAATGACCCTGACCTGGCAAAGGTGATCGGCTTCATTGCAACTACATAATGACACCCGCCGGGCAACATATACACTGCCGCTGGAATAATCGGAGCTCCAGTCCTAAGTGAGAGAAGGGCGACACCCTGGGGTAAAGAAGTCACCTCGCCGAAAAAAGGAAGCTTCACCCCGGAGTTTGCAATGTCTCTGTCCGCCACCAATGCGACGACCTGATTCCTTCCCACGGTTTTAGCCAACTCGCCAAATGCTGCCGCTGATGCCGGAATCGCATGAACGCCAAATGTGACTCGATGAGCGGCAAACCAGTCAAAAAGTTCCCTAGGCTCCAGCTCTTCCATCACCGCGGTAATTGGATGTCCCCCCGAAGACAACCAGGCCGCACCAAAATCCCAGTTTCCCAGGTGCGGAGTTGTGAAGATCAGACCTTTACCATGCCCTAACGCCTCATAGACGTGTTCGAAACCGTAAAATCCCATTCGTGCGTTAAGTTCTCGGCGGGACTGTCCTCCGAGCGCAAGAGCTTCAACCCAGTACCTTGCATACGAGAAGTACCCCCGAAGCGCGAGAATGTTTCCTTTGAAGCTGCCCCTGTCCCCATTCGAAGCCCTGCGCAGGTTGTCCGCAACAAGACGCCGCTTATTGGGGGAAAAAATAAACGCGACCAGACCACCGGCGTACGCTAGTGCATTCGCATACGAAGTTGGAAGAAGACCCAGGAACAATGAGGCGAACTCATATGCAAAGACCACCCGCTTCTTTCGATCGCAAACTCTCTGCATGTTCAACCCAGACAACACGCCGACCTTAGCCAAAACGTCGTCTCGCCAATAAGCCCAAGTGCAAGAGGCCGACATCTTTCTTTCCGACGGACTCCTCGTTTAGAAATCAAGGATAGCGGCTCGTTCCTCAAAACTTCCCGAGCCACCCTTTAGTTGAGGCCGGGTATTGAAAGATGTCTCCGATGATCCGTCGAAAACACACCTGCCCACTCAGTTTTTGGGATCTTCAAGGCCACGGGTGGAACGGTGCTCAAGCCATCGCGAAAACGAGGAGGAGGCAGATGGCGTGCCAGTGCGCCGACGGGGGTGGGAGGAACGTCGCGATGATGACCTGAAAAACTCAGAGCGCTGGAATGGCCTCTTCAGAGACGTCTGGTGATCCTTCCTGTAGCGCCGAGGCACACTTGAAACAGACGCCGACGCCTGAATCCAAATCTTTATGAATCTCTGCACGACCGTGAAGACGCTCAGCACCAGCGTTATCCAAAGAATTGGCACCAGAATAAACGAAAAGAAAAGACCAGCAGCAAGAGCAAAGATCCTCTCGCCTCGCTCCATGACCCCGCCTTTTGCGCTGAATCCGAGCGATTCGGCCTTCGCCCTCTGATAGGAGATCAGAGAAGCTGCGCCATATATCCCAAATGGCAGCAGGGCTAAGCTAGCCTTACCGGAATGAATGAAGTACCAACCCAAACCGCCGAATAGAAAAAGGTCCGAGATTCTGTCTGCAAATGAATCGAAGAAGGCTCCTCGCTTTGACGCGGTGCCCTTCATCTTGGCCAAAGGGCCATCGAGCAGGTCGGGAACTGCACCGCAAACTACAAGGACAAAGCCGATCCAGAGTCTTCCAGTCCCGACAACCACTCCAGCCACGATTGATATGACAATCCCTGCGATGGTCAGAGAATCGGCTGTAAGAGGTGTCTTCGCCAATGCTGCCCCAATGGGACCAGTTCTCTTGTCCACCCCGGCTCTCAAATGACCGTCGAACACGGTGAATTACTCCTCAAATCGGGAACCTTTGCAAGTCTAGCCTGAAATTCGCCGGAAATCCCGTGTTCCTAGAAGAGCACCCTACTCTAAGACAGCGAAACGACTCCGTATACGCTGGTAAGTTGCCGGCAGAGCCTCTGGTATGACACGTGTGTGGGCCAATGTGGTCATGAAATTCGTGTCTCCCAACCATCGTGGCACAATGTGAAAGTGCACATGATCTCCAAAAGCAGCACCACCTGCCCGGCCCAGGTTCGCCCCAAAGTTAAAGCCCTCAGGGTCATATTCTTGTTTCAGGATCTGAATTGAATTCCTGGCAAGTTCAAGAGATTCGGTTAGGACAGAACTTTCCAAATTGGTCAGGTCACCCTCATGTGCATAAGGAACGACCATCATATGCCCTGCCGCATAAGGAAAGGCGTTGAGCACAACATAGCACTCGTGTCCCCTGTGAAGAATATAGTTTTGCCCGTCGAACTCTTCTCCTTCTGACTTGCCCAGATCGCAGAGAATACAGCTCGAAGGCGCTCGCAGATGGTCGGACTCCCCATCCTTTTGCAGGAAGTTCATCCTCCATCCTGCCCAGAGATTATCAATCAAAGCTCTCACCCAGCGGCTTACCGGCCAGATCAGGCGAGATCCGCGCGATGAATTCGCTCAACTGGACGCCCCTTTCCGGACTCTGTGATCCTCTCGCATTGACACCGACGGTACCCTCTGATACATCCGAGTCACCGACCACAACTACAAATGGAACCTTGTCCAGCTTGGCCTTTCTAATTCGACTGCCAAGGGGTTCGTCTGCGGAGAGCATTTCGACCCTTGCGCCAAGCTTCTCAAGCTCATTGACCACCTGGCAAGCATAATCGTCGTGATCGTCCCGTACAGGAAGAACACTGACCTGAATAGGAGACAGCCAGACCGGAAGCCCTCCCGCATAGTGTTCCAACAGGATTGCAAAGAATCGTTCAACGGATCCAAACAATGCACGATGAATCATGTAGGGCCGTTTCCTGGTGTTGTCGGAGTCGACAAACTCCATGCCGAACCTTTGCGGCTCCTGCAGATCCACCTGCAGCGTAGAGACCTGCCACCTGCGCCCGATAGCGTCCTTCAGGTGCACGTCAATCTTTGGGGCATAGAAAGCGCCCTCTCCATGAGCAACCGTATAGTTAATGCCCGACTCCTTGAGGGCATGATCCAAAGCTGCGGTAGCCTCTTCCCACTCATAATCCTCTCCGACAGACTTCTCAGGCCTTGTGGAGAGTTCTGCTTCAAAGTCAGACAGCCCAAACGCCATCAACATCGCGATCACGAATTTCAACAATCTGGTCAGCTCGTGAGGAAGCTGGTCAGGTGCACAGAAGATGTGGGAGTCGTCCTGGGTAAGTCCTCGTACCCTGGCGAGCCCGTGAAGAACTCCTGACCTTTCGAAGCGATAGACAGTTCCAAACTCGAAGAGCCTGAGCGGAAGCTCTTTGTAAGACCGTCCTCTCGATTTATATATCAGGATATGCATCGGACAGTTCATGGGTTTTAAATAGTAAGTTGCACCCTCCATCTCCATAGGAGGGTACATTCCCGCTTTGTACCAGCCAAGATGACCCGATATCTCAAACAGAGTCGACTTGGCGAGGTGGGGAGTCCATACCTGCTGATATCCCGCCTTACGATGCTCTGTCTTGGAGAAGTCCTCCATCAGCTGACGAATAAGTGCACCCTTGGGATGGAATACAGGCAGGCCACCTCCGATTTCAGGCGGGAAGTGGAATAGATCGAGTTCAAGACCGAGCTTTCGGTGGTCCCTCTTCTCGGCTTCATCGAGTTGCAACAAGTGCTCCTTCAGCGCCTTGTCAGACTCCCAAGCCGTTCCATAGATACGCTGAAGCTGCGGCCTGTTTTCATCTCCGCGCCAGTACGCCCCAGCCACTCTCATCAGCTTGAAGGAGCCAAGGACCTTGGTGCTCGGGACGTGGGGTCCCCGGCAGAGATCTATGAATCCCGAGGAGTTGCGATACACCGAGATCTCGCCCTCTTCCACCCCCTCGTTCAGCTCTTCCTCCTGAGGTTCGCTCATCTGGCCGGCAACGGTTTCAATGATCTCGCGCTTGAAAGGCTGGTCCCGAAAGAGTCTCAAACCATCAGAGATGGAGTACTCGGAGCGCACAAAAGTTTGATCCTCGGCGATGATCTCCCTCATGCGGCTCTCGATCCGCTCCAGGTCTTCGTCAGAGAAGTGGCGGCCTCCTGGAAGCTCGAAATCATAGTAGAAACCGTCAGAAATAGGTGGTCCAATAGCGAAGTGCGTACCCGGCCAAAGATCAACCACCGCTTGAGCCAGGACATGGGCGGTCGAGTGGCGAAGGATCTCACGTCCCTGATCACTATCGCGGGTAACGATCTCCACTCGGTCTCCATCGGAGAGAACGGTGTTCAGATCGCGGAGCGTTCCATTGATCTTCGCGGCAACGGAATCCTGGCTGAGTCTTCTGCCGATGAGTGCGGCCAACTCGGAAGCGGTGCAATCGGAAGGTACAGTGCGCTGGGTGCCGTCCGCAAGCACAACCGAAATCTCCATTCAACGCCTTTCTGATTTCTACAAGCCTTCTAAAGGTTAGATATTTACGCCCAGCAGTGCGGCTGCTTCCGAAATCCCATGGTTACGAGATACTGCGTCATCAATTTCTGCGATCGCAGCAGGAACGTTCAGGTCGTCGTCGAGCGCCGCCCGCACCTCCTGAACGGCCGCGCTTCCCCGCCCAGCTTCCAACCACCTTTTGATTCTCTGGTCGGCAACCTCTATCATCTGATCGTTCCACTCCCACGCAGTGCGGTAGTGATTATTCAAAATCGACAGGCGAACGGCCCTGGCATCATGGTCAGCCAGCAAATGCTCCACGAAAACGAGATTTCCTAGAGACTTTGACATCTTCTCGCCATCAAGGTAGACCATCGCAACATGGAACCAGTGTTTCACAAAGGGCTGTCCGGTAGCGGACTCGGACTGGGCCGCCTCGCACTCGTGATGAGGAAAAATCAGGTCACTCCCTCCGCCGTGCAGATCAATGGTCGGACCCAGCTCTCGCATGGAAAGAGCAGAGCATTCGATATGCCAGCCGGGGCGCCCGGACCCCCACATCGAGTCCCACGCAGGCTCGTCCGGTTCTGAAGGTTGCCAGAGAACGAAATCCAACGGATCCCTCTTGTTGGGGTCATCTGGATTTCCGCCTCTATCGCGAGCATAGCGAAGCATCGTTTCGCGGTCCAGGTGCGAGATTTGCCCAAACTTGTCGTACGTTGCAACATCGAAGTACACCGAACCGCCACTTTGATATGCGTGACCAGACTCCAAAAGGGTGCTGATCAAACTAAGTATCTCAGGTATGGCTGAAGTGGCTCGCGGCTCTGAGTGGGGACGCAAAAGACCCAACATTGCCATGTCGTGATCGAACCTAGTCATTTCCGATGCCGCAAGATCCAAATAGTGGACTCCGAGCTGTCTCGCCTTAGCCAGGATTGAATCATCCACGTCAGTGATATTTCTGACACACGTGGTCGTATGCCCCATGTCACGCAACCTTCGCTGAAGCACGTCGAAGGTCAGATATACTGCCGCGTGCCCCATATGTGCAGCGTCGTAAGGTGTTATACCGCAGGTATATATTGAAACGTCTCGACCTGGAGAGAAATCGACCACCTGTTGGCGAGCAGTATCGTATAAACGCATCATCTCAACCCTAATTTCTCCGTAGACCTGTAATCCGCAAAGCTGTCCTGGTTTTGTACCTAATATTGAGGTTAATCAGAACCGCGGTCATAGCTTCGATCGCGCCCGAATTTGCCAGGGAGCCACAATCCAGAGAGAAAAGACCAGGCACCGAGTCCAGTAGCGCCATCACCTGCTTCTTCGACTCCGCGTGGTCGGAGCAGACCAGAATGTCAGACTCTACAGAAATCCCTATGTCTCCCAGTTCTTTTGCCGGTACGTGGTGCAGAGCCGACACGACGAAACAGCTCGGCAAAGCTGCCTGGATCGACTGCGCAACTGAGCCTCTCGCAGGAAAGACCGGCTGCATCTCCGATCCGACCTTCATGAGTGCGTTCACCATGGACACAACAGTCTTGCCTGAAAGCTCTTTCGTCAGTGCCCCAACGGTGCTCTGCGCGCCATCCCACGGAGTCGCTATGAATACCAGCTCTCCCTTTGCCGCATCAGCGTTGACTACTCCGCCTATGGTGCCGGTTTGCCCTGGGAGTCTCCTGAGGCTTTCCGCCACGCCCGAAGCCTTCTCAAGCGTCCTTGATCCAAGCAAAATCTCATGCCCGAGGGAGGAAAGGCGAAGCGCCAATGAACGACCTGCTGCTCCGGTTCCGCCGACAATTCCAATCCGCAAACTAGCCCTTTCCTGAATCGCCAATTTCGAAGATTGCCAAGATGGCGCTCTTCCATGTCTATTATGTGACAGATCCATTTTTGTGCGGTTATCGTCAATCAAGGCTAAAAGATCGTGGAGGAACTATGGGCATACTTAATGACAAAAAAATCCTAATTACTGGAGTTCTAAATGACCAGTCCCTCGCCTTCGGAGCCGCAAGACTCGCCCAAATTGAAGGAGCAGAGATAATATTGACCGGGGTGGGCCGGGGACTCTCCATTACCCGACGAACCTCACGAAAACTACCAGTTGCACCGGAAGTGTTGGAACTTGACGTCTCAAATCAGCAGCACCTTGACGATCTAGTAAAGCACATCGAGTCAAAGTGGGGAAAGCTCGACGGCGTGTTGCACGCAATCGGCTTCGCACCGTCAGCGTGCATTGAGGGCGATATATTCAACGCCTCCTGGAATGATGTCTCCGTTGCGCTTCAGATCTCCGCCTACTCCTTGAAGTTCATAGTAGAGGGGCTATTACCGCTCCTCAAGGCTGCCGGTACCTCCTCTGTTGTTGGTCTTGATTTCGATGCCACCCTTGCCTGGCCTGGATATAACTGGATGGGCGTTGCGAAGGCTGCGCTTGAGTCGCTGTCTCGCTACCTCGCGAGAGATGCTGGCAAGGACGGAATCAGGGTCAACTTGGTTTCCGCAGGACCCGTAAGGACGATCGCCGCAAAATCAGTAAGCGGGTTTGCCGAATTTGATGCGGTCTGGAACGAGCGTGCACCGCTTGGATGGAACGTCATAGATTCAGAGCCAGTGGCCCGAGCAATCGTCGCTTTCCTCTCCGATTGGTTCCCGGCTACCACCGGAGAGATCGTCCACGTCGACGGTGGCTACCACGCCGTCGGTGCTTGAGAGTGAAGGCTAAATCACCGTTGACACGGACGGCAGAAAGGAATAGAAAGTAATTGAACTTCCCCCAAAACGACTGACGCCATTCGTGGCTCTCTTATCGGGGAAATATGAAGACGGTCAATTTTCGAAGAAAGCTGCTGCTTTCAAGTTCAACTCTGCTGCTGTCTATAATACTGCCTGCCAAGTCATCGACTCCCGCCTTTGCGGACTCCTCGATTACAGGTACAGGTGGAACCATTACTGTCCACTCCTCAGGATCATCCAACTCGGTAGTTCCAGGAGGGATCATCACCTCCTCCACTACCACATATACCTATTACAACGGTTGGCCAATTCAGCAAACCGTTCCGATCTACTCCGTATATGCACCTCTGGTAGTCTCGGGCAATTCGAGCTATACGAACGAGCCCTGCCTGATTATGACAACCACCTCGCAGACAACCAGCTATTCAGAGGCTTATCAACTCGAAGCAGCGGCCACGCAGACCTGGAACTCTCTCAATGGCCTCTACCCGTCATGCGCTCCGGCTGTTTCGATCTCTTCCAACTCGCAAAACACACCTAGCCCGGCACAGATTGTCACAACGTATTGGAACACAACCATAAAGAACCAGCTTCCGATTCCTCGCTTCTCGATCCCGCCTGGATACGCACTGACGGGACTCCCTGCCTACCTCGTCTCAACGTGCGAACTCGCTGAAACCTTCGCCGACAGCACGCCAATCGGAGCTGCTACGGTAAATGCCACGGGAGAACTCTGGGTTAAGTGGAACAGCAGTGAAAACTGGTCTGGCCCGTACAACTCTTGTGGACTGCCTTGGCCAAACGGTACAATCTCTCACGTCTACGAGAAAGAAGGGTCGTCAAAGGTCTCCTTGAAAGAGACATGGAGCGCTTCGTGGAAGCTCGGGGGAGCCTCGGGAACACTGGGCGGATTGATCACCTCGCCATCCCCTATCACCCTTCCAGTCCATTCAATAACCAGCGAGATATATAGCTGATCTCAACAGCTCCCCGTCGATCATGGCGTTCGCACAGCCGGGAATGGCCTGAGGCCGCCAATCAGGCCATTCCGCAAATTCACCAAACCGCGGAGATCCACTAACGCAGTGAGACTCCCAAGAAATCTACGACCTGGCAATCGTTTGCCGTGGCTTTCTCAGTTTTCTCATCTGTTACTGGGTTGTTAACTTTGTCTGCCCGGATAGCGAGCTTGACTTTCTGCCTTGTGAGAGGAATCCGACCTCACTAGGTGCTTCAAAGGCAATCAGCGACTGAAATCTCAGCACCTGCGAAGTTCGTGCCGGAAGAGCACAAGCTATCAGGGGATGAAAATCCTGATCCAGAAATTAATGATAGGAGTAAACAGGTCTCCGATGACCTGCGGGAAAAGCAGAAAAAGCACGATGAGTATCGGAAGCATCAGCATCCGCAACCGAAAGTAACCTGGCAAGGCCCCCGCGGGAAGAATCCGCTCTATTATCGCCGATCCATCTAGCGGCGGGATGGGTATCAGGTTGAACATTCCCAGAAGAAGGTTAATGGCACCGGCATAGAAAAGCACCCCGTCCCAGAGCGTGAGAGCCACATTCGTCTCAGCCCCCGGAGCGAGGTTGAGACTCACACCAGTATGGAGGAGCTTGAAATTCAGCAAAATGCCAGCAATTGCCGACAAGGTCAGATTGACCAGAGGTCCAGCGAGGGAGACGAGGACGGATTGGTTTCTCGGTGAGTGGAGCTTGGACACGTCCACAGGCACCGGCTTGGCATACCCTATAGGGGTCAATCCTGCGAATATCAGGAGAGCCGGGAGCAGGATCGAGCCAATCGGGTCGATGTGCGCAAGTGGATTCAGCGTGAGGCGGCCAGCCCTCTTAGCTGTGTCATCGCCGCAAATAAGAGCGACATAGCCGTGAGACACTTCATGAAGAATAACCGAGGGGACCAGGACCAACAGAAGCACCACCGATTCTGTGCTGATGACACCGGTCAGATCTGCGGCAAGAAACAATCCCACGATGACAGCTATGAAACCAAGATCTTTCCTCGTCATCATCTACGGTCCAAGGCCCGCTTGGATCCTTCGGGCCAAAAAGCCGACGAGCAGCACGCGCGCCCAGTGGACATATGCATTCCTCTCGCCACTGACTCCACCCATTTTCCTAGGTCCTCTCCCAGCATAAGCAGTGCCGAAGGAGCTTCGCATCCAACCTAGCGACAACACCAACCTGAGATATAGCGCTCTGTGGTGGTGCTCAGCACCGAATTTGCGGTCGCAGGACACCGAGGGACACCGCACACAGTTGTGAACAACCTTCCAGTGAGGTCGTCATCATGATCATGGCTCGTCTCCAGTTCGGAACTTGTGGTCGCCGACTCAACCCAAGATAGGCTTCGCCTTGCTCTTTGGCTCCGCGACAAATTCAGGCGCTGGCTAACGCAGGCAAAACTCTCTCAGCCATGAGTTCAAGCGGACCCATGGAACCCAAGCCGACCACGGTCCCGTGCGCAAGCTCGATTCCTATATCGGCGAGGTTATGGAGATGGTCTATGATCTCATTGACCCGCTCCCCTTTTTCCCCAAGATCGAACCTGGTCTGAACTGTCTTTTCGATGGCGGAGTAGTCCGTACCCTCCCTTTCGCAGTGCTCCCTGAGCACATCAAGCTTGTGCGCCAGATCAGGCCGGTCAAAGAGGTTACAGGCGTCGCCATAACGCGCAACCAGCCGCAGCGTCTTACGTTCTCCAGAACCGCCAATCAGGATGCGCGGGTGCGGACGAGTGAGGGGCTGGGGAGAGTTGAGAGTAGAAGCCAGTCGGTAATACTTGCCTTCGTATGGGCCATCGTCGTCACTCCACATCTGTAGACAGACCTGCAGCGCCTCCTCCAAGCGCTCAAAACGCTCCCGAAGAGGAGGAAACAATAGTCCAAGTCCGACTGCCTCTTCTTCGTACCATGCTGCACCAATGCCGAGCATTGCACGGCCATTCGAGACAACATCTAGAGTCGATACCGCCTTTGCGAGCAATCCGGGCTCGCGGTAGACGACCGCGGTCACCACAGCTAGAAGCTTCACGCGCTCGGTGCAGCCCGCTAGGTACCCCAAAGTCGTGTAAGATTCAAGCATCTCCTGTTCTTTGCCACCGATATGTGCAATCTGCCAGAGGTGGTCCATGACGCTCAGCCGATCAAAGCCCGCGTCTTCTGAGGCGTGTGCAATCTCTTTAAGCCGGCGTCCAAGACTTTCTGGACCGCCGGGCCAGGTGAAGTTAGGAATGTGAAGTCCAAATTTCATCAGCCCTCCTCGAAGACAGGTAAGATTTCCGGCTCACGCCAGCGCAGACGTACCAGCTTCAGGTTGTACACCCAGGCCGGTGCCTCGCTAGCCACAGCAATCAAAGTAGGCGCAGTCCGAGCAGCCATTCCAGCCGCGCCGCACCACGCACCTCTTAGCGTATCCAAGTTGCAACTGCAACTGGCCTAGATCAGCTTAGATCAGACTCGACGCGCCGAAAGGGCGGGCATGAAAGCCCCTTTTCACCCTGGGATTTCTTTTTACGCAGTCAACAGATGATTCGAGATCATTCTTCAGCTGGTTCAGATCGTTCCACACATGGAAGATGATCGGGACGCCGAAGAGACCGCCGTCACCCAAGATGCAATATGCCTAGCAGGTCCATTCATTCAAACGCTTTCGGTAACCATTGGACAAGGCATTTCTGCGGGAGACATCTGGTGCGGGCAGACTTTGAACCCGTTACACAAATAGAGCGTCTCGCAACTGCGATCTCCCGATGAGTTCAAGCAATGCTGCGCTAGTAATCATCTGGCTTCCCATATTCTTTGCAATCTTGCCGGCAAGACCGATCGGAACCTGCGAATCCTCTATGTCGATTATGCAGCTTGGCAGATCCTCCGAGTTGAAACGCCGAGCTGCCTCTAAAGCCTCCTGGAACGCAAATTCACCTCCCGTGGCCCTGCCATCTGTGATAAGGATGCAAAACGGGTGCTCACCCTTCTCTCTACACTCTTGGGATTGCATCCTCAGTAGGTCAATTCCTTTGGCAAGAGGTGTGATCCCCCCGGTGAGCAAGGCAGAAAGTTTTGCGCGTATCATCTCGACGGACCTGGTTGGCTTTTGCAGCACTCTCGCGGTTCCATCGGCGATGACAATTACGCCGACTCTGTCCCTGGTCTGATAGGCGTCGAGCAAGAGGGACTCGATTACCGCCGAAGCTAGCTCAGTTCTCGAATTCATTCCGATTGAACCCGAGAGATCTAAACCAACAAGGATTGTCCGACCCTGCTTGGCAACCTTTTCAGAAATCACGATATCTTGAGTTGCCACAAAAGAGCCAACTGTCGATTCAATGTTGCTACTTCGGCGGACAACCGCTGAGGTGAGAGTTCCTACGACGTCTAGAGAAAAGCCGCGCTGATCGACAGCCCCTTCAATGCCCCTTCGATAGCCAGTCGGAGTAGCACCCTTAGGTCCGCCCCCGATTCTTTCCGAATATATCCTTTTTACAGCACCTTGCACCACCGAACCCATGATTTGCGCGCTGCCATGCCCAAAAGTCAGACTCGAGCCCGAAGGCTCACTAGGTCCCCTTGGACCTCGCGTTACCTCTGGGGGCAGGTCCCCGTCATCATTTCTCGATCCTTCCGACTTTGACTGAGGAACGTCATCACCCTCCTCGTAGCTCGCTCTCTTTATCTTGTGAATAAGTTCCGTGACCGTCCGCGATTCGTACCCGACATCTTGAAGCGGGTCTTTGCGTGCTCGATGAGATAGAACTAGGGGTGCTACTACGCCAATATCTTCAACCTCAACCTCTGTACGTCCCTCTATAGCTGCGCGAGCTGCCGCAGCTCTCGCCATCGTTAGATCAGCCCTCAATCCCTGTGCGCCGTAGCTGATGCACAGCTTAGTGATGACCCTGAACAGCTCCTTTGAGAGGTGCGCGCTGAGCCCGAGATAATGGGACGCACTAACGGCCCTGGCTTGGCTCAATCGGGATTTGAGTTCATCTTTCTCATTGTCGAATGAGGCACAAAAGGAGTCAGGATCACTGTCAAACTCCAACCTTCTGTACAGGGCAAGGCTCCTGTCCTCTGGATCAAGTATCCCGTCGCTCTGGACTGACAGGCCAAACCTGTCAAGTAGCTGAGGCCTCAGTTCACCCTCTTCGGGATTCATTGACCCGATCAGCACGAACTTTGCCGGAAATACTGCAGAGACCCCGTCTCGTTCAATCCGGTTCACGCCTGATGCTGCGGCATCAAGCAAGAGATCGACAATATGATCAGCTAGCAAATTTACTTCGTCCACATACAGGACGCCTCCGTTGGCCTCAGCCAAGAGGCCCCCCGTCGAAGCGACGGTGCCATCTGCAACCATCTGGGCGAGATCAACAGATCCCTTGACCCGGTCTTCCGTGGCTCCAGCCGGAACTTCTATGAAAGGAGCGCCAGCGGGTAAAAGCTCCGACAAAGCACGGGCTAAAGTTGATTTTCCCGACCCCTTGTCACCACGGATAAGCACTCCGCCGATTCTCGGGTCGATGGCATTCAAAAGCAGCGACATCTTGAGCTGCTCCTGTCCAACTACAGCCACAAAGGGAAACTCTCTCACCTTGTCTCCTCCCAACCTTCCGCTTCGAGCATCGCCGACCTAATCGCATCCAACGACTCCTCAGTGGCGTTCCAGAGCCCTCGCTGCGAAGCTTCCAGAAGTCTCTCAGCTATGGACGTAAGAGCGGAGGGATTGGATTGTTCAAAGAACTTTCTCACCGATGCGTCAGCCACGTATGACTGGGTTACCCGCTCATACATCCAGTCCTCAACGATATTAGCAGTTGCGTCGTAGCCAAAGAGGTAGTCAACCGTAGCGGCCATCTCGAAAGCACCTTTATAGCCATGGTGCTTCATCGCCTCTATCCACTTGGGATTGATAACCCGCGATCGCACTACCTTGGCAGCCTCCTCCGCCAGCGACTTCACCTTCGGCCTACCGGGGTCGGCGGAGTCACCGAAGTAAGACTTGGGCTCGCTGCCCGAGAGATGTCTTACCGCAGCTATCATTCCACCGTGATCCTGCATATAATCATCGGAATCGAAAATGTCGTGCTCCCGATTGTCCTGATTCTTGGAAGCCACCTGGATCCCCTTGAACCGTTTGGTCATTGCCTCCGGATCGAACTTGCCGAAACCACCCGAGCCATAGCTATAGCCAGACCAAGTCAGATACACCTTTGCAAGATCTTCGCTGGATCTCCAGTTCCTAGCCTCTATCAAAGGCAGAATGCCGGAGCCATATGACCCCGGCTTCGGACCGAAGATCTTAGGCAAATCGATATCCTTTGCCAAGGGATTATCCACCTCTGGACTTTTGGCCGCCATCAAAAAAGCGTCCGAGAGAAATGAAATGACATGCGGAAATGCGTCGCGAAAGAAGCCTGAAATTCGCAGAGTAACGTCCACCCTTGGCCTTCCCAACTCCTCCCGGGATATGAGTTCGGAGCCACTCACCCTTCCAGTCTGGGCGTCCCAAACCGGGCGGACTCCCACAAGAGCGAGCGCTTGGGAAATGTCGTCCCCCGCTGTTCTCATCGCGGCGGTTCCCCAGACCACGATTCCTACCGACAGGGGAAATGAGCCTTCCTCTGACAGGTACCGATCGATCACTGCGTCCGCCAGCTTTTGGCCAACCGCCCATGACTGCAGCGAAGGTAGCGCCTTGGGATCGATGGAGTAAAAATTTCGGCCCGTCGGCAGAACCTGCGACATCCCCCGCGACGGGGCACCCGCAGGTCCCGAAGCAATGTATCTCCCTTCGAGAGCCTCCAAAACTGCCACTATCTCTCTGGGAGTTGCGCGCAGCCGGGGAACTAGATCGTTACAGATCATCTGAGCGCTTTCGTGATACGACTCCGGCAGTTGCCCCAGATTATCCGACCGAAAGCCCGAGTCTTGTAGGAGCCTGATCACACTCTTCACTTCTGCCTCGACCCGGTCTATCTCTTGCGTCCGTCCAGCCTTTAGATCAACGTCGAGCTTTGCCGCCGCAAGCTGGCGAAGCGAAGGTTGTGCTTCGGATCCAATTCTGGTTAGGGCCGAAATCATGTCAACTTCGGCCTGGCCTTCGAGGATGCTACCCAATATATGGAGGCCGCCTCTGATCTGGGCATCCTTTATCTCGCAAAGGTATCCGTCTATCTCGCCCACCAAACTATCAAACTCGGCATCTTCGAAATCGGGGCTCTCGTCGAGCTTCAATTCTCTGGTGATATGAGCATCCACTAGTACCTGCCAGATCTCCTCTCGTAGAGCAGGCAACTTAGATGGATCCATCCCCAGATAACGGGCGTGCGCATCAAGCAGCGATTCGAGCTTTGAAAGTTCGTCGTAGGTGTCCGCCCTCGTGAGCGGTGGAACCATGTGGTCGATTATCACTGCGTGGGCACGCCTCTTCGCCTGAGTACCTTCACCAGGATCGTTGACCACGAAAGGATAGATCATCGGAATTGCGCCCAAAGCCTGATCCGGGTAGCAGTTGTTCGAGAGTCCCAAACCCTTTCCAGGAAGCCATTCCAGGGTGCCATGCTTTCCAACATGAATGATGGCATCGGCGTTGTATTTTATGTCAAGCATCCGATAAAAGGCCATGTAGTGATGGGTTGGAGCCAAATCAGGCGAGTGATATATGGCGATTGGATTCTCGCCAAATCCCCGTGGGGGCTGAATGGCGATGAAGACATTGCCCAAGATCATCCCCGGGAAAAGAAATTCTGATCCATGTAGATACACAGAGCCCGGGGGTTCTCCCCAGGCGGCGGTGAGACCCCTTTTGACATCTTCACCAAAGTTCGCGAACTCCGTCATATACTCTTGGGCCGACAGCCTCAGCTTTGCCTTTTGCGCCTGGCTGATGCTGAGCGTCGGCACATCGTAATTGAAGGTATCCACCAGCTCCGCCATTAGCGCGTCGCCGCTTTGGGGGATACGTTCGATTCCGTAACCGGCATCCCGAAGAGCATGAAGCAGCGCAATGACAGAGGCTGGGGTATCAAGTCCGACCGCATTTCCCAGCCGAGACCTTTTTGTGGGATAGGCGGAGATCACAATTGCAACTTTCTTTTCCTTGTTATCTTTGTGACGAAGGCTTGCTAGCCTTGCCACGATTCCGCCAACCCTTGCTGTTCGCTCCCGATCGGCTCTATAGGCCGTTACATCGCTACCGAAACCGCTATCTGAGTCGACTACCTCCTTGAACGAGAATGGAACAGTGATGATCCTGCCGTCGAACTCCGGAATGGCGACCTGCATTGTGACATCCAGTGGAACTAAACCAGAACTTCTCGATTCCCAGGTTTGCCTGTCGCTCGAAGAGACAATCGCCTGAACGATTGGTACACCAAGCTCCACCATCTCAGATACATCCCAGGACTGGCCATCCGAATCCATCGAACCAGCAGCAAGGACAGTGGTGATTATGACATCGGGTGAAATCTCTTTGACCAGCCTATATATCGGGGAGTGTTCGCCGAATCCGGCACGAAGTGAGTAGCAATAGATGGGATACACACTTAGGCCATGAGCTGCAATCTCTTTCGCCAGCAACTCGACGAAGACTGTGTTGCCAGAGATTAGATGGGCCCGATAGAAGATGATCACCACCTTGGGGGCTTGGGGATCAACTTCTATGACCTTAAAGATCCCCACCTCCGGAACCTCCTCAGGAGGTTTGAAACCGTGACCGCTAAACAGGCAGGTGTCAGAGACGAAACGAATGAAATTTGCATAGTTGTTAATGCCACCCCTGACTAAATAGTCGAAGCCCTGGGCGACGATGCCGCTAGGTACGTTGGAACAAACGGTCAGCTCCGGATCGGGAATCGACTCTCCTGAGAAACAGAGGAGCGGAAGCCCATTTTCCCTGCAAAATACCTTTAAATAGTCAAGGCCTTCCAAGAACGCATCCTTGCCGCCAAGCAGCCTCACGCAGATTAGAGCGGCGTCATCGACCGCCTCTTTCCAGTTTCCAGCCGATACAGAGCGGGCGTGAAGCTCAATCCCCACCCCCTCCAGTTGGTCGGCCACGCTTCGCAGCGTCAAAAGCTCGGTGTCGGCGTTGGTCAGGTACAAAAACAAAGCTTCAAATCCCCCTTGAGTGCTCGATATCGATGGCAGCCGCTCCTAACAGCGCGTCAATGTCAACGTGTTTTATCATGAGACTTGCCAGGAGATCGATCTGGCGGTCTCGGACTTGCGAGAAGTTGAGGTCGGATCGGAAACTCTTAGACTGCACTCGCGCCACATAACCAAGAAATCTCCGGCGAAACTCGTCATTCTCAAATACACCGTGGAGCGTGGTGCCAAAGACGCGCCCGGATTCGCCAACTGCACCTTCTGTCAATCCGACCTCAGAGATAGGACGAACCGGCTTGGAGAGCACAAATAAGCTGGCTGAATCCCCGCCCATCACCCTTCCCTGATGAATCTGGTATCCCGCCGCAGAAACACCCCCGAAGTATGGCGAAGTACCAGTCCGGAGCAATGTGACCTTTGATGGCAAAAAAGTGGTACGAACGTCTAACAGGCCAAACCCCTTGACTCTACCCTGTTTCGACTCCACCTCATCTTCAATCTCTCTACCCAACATCTGATATCCACCGCATATACCAAGGATCAGTGCTCCGCGGGACAGTTGCCGCTTTATCGCCAATTCAAATCCGATCCCTCTAAGCCAGTTGAGATCATCGACCGTGGATTTGGAACCAGGGATTATTATCAGGTCGGGAGAACCTAGCTGACCCGGCGTGGTTACCATCCGTAGTGCGCAGCCGGCTTCACTCAGTAGGGGGTCGAAATCGGTGAAGTTCGAGATCTTGGGGAGCGAGATCACCGCGACATCCAGGGCGGAACCATCCTCGAACTGACCATCGCCATAGCGTGGAAGACCGAACGAATCCTCGCTGTCGACAAGTGACTCAGCGATATAGGGCAGCACTCCAAAGACCGGCTTCCTGGAGAGTAGCTCTAGCTGGGAGATGCCGCTGTCCAAAAGCGTCGCATCTCCGCGGATCTTGTTGATTGCAAAGCCACAAATAAGAGCTGAGAGATGAGGTGGAAGGATTTTGATTGTTCCGTAGAGGGAGGCAAAAACCCCGCCTCTGTCTATGTCGCCAATAAGCAATGCTTTGGAGTTGATTCGCCGGGCCAAGCTCAGATTTACTATGTCATTATCGATGAGATTGATCTCTGCTGGAGAGCCCGCACCCTCAAGAATTACAACTTCGAAGCGCGAGGCAAGGTCATCGTATGCGCCCATGACTACTTCAATTAGCTCACGTTTCTTGTCCTGGTAACCCCGTGCGTCGGTCTCAAATAGAGGCTCTCCCATCACCACCACCTGAGAGGTCATCTCAGATGTGGGCTTGATCAGAACCGGGTTCATCACAACTTCCGGGTCGATCCTTGCCGCATAAGCCTGTCTTGCCTGGGCCCTTCCGATCTCATAGCCGGCCGGGGTGACAGCTGAGTTCAGTGACATATTCTGAGCCTTGAACGGCGCGACTGCAACGCCTCGGTCGGAGAGCACCCGGCAAAGAGCTGTCACCAGAGTGCTCTTGCCCGAATCAGACGACGTGCCGACCAGCATCAGCGAACCCTTGAACCTGCTTGGAACACGCCTCTTCCGCTTGGCTGGGAACAGCGCCCGCTCCATCTTCTCAAGACCCCGACTATTTGGAACAGCGATTCGCACACCTCCCGGAAGTCCAAACGACGACGTATCTCTGACAAGCACCTTTTGCTCCAAAAGCCGATCAAACAGGTCCGCTGCGTCTATCACGTGGACAAAGTTCGAAACAGAGGGCGCGGGAATCAAGCCATACGCCTGTAACAACTGGATAAGGCGTTCCCGCAGCAGGGCTACCGACTCGCTAGTCGCTCTCAAATCAATGGTGGAGATCATGTAAGGAAGCGAGGCAGCTGCGAGTGAGTTCAGTGACCACTGCGGTTGAAAAGCTTTCAGTTCCACGGCATCGGCAATGGAGGGCGCGATGACGTATCCAATTCGGAGCCCCGGAAGGGCGAAAAGCTTGGTGAGTGAGCCGACGACGAAGCTCCCGCGTTCAAAGTCCCGCCTACTCCATTCCCCTGTGGCGATTTGATAAAAGGCCTCGTCTACTACGAATGGCAGCTCATGGTCTTCGAGCAAGCGACCGGTTGGGTTGTTCGGATTCGACGCCCACCAAGGACCGGCTTGGTCTAGGCGAGCTATATGGCGCCGATATAGTGAAAACTCCGGATCTTTGACAAAACCGGAGGTTACGACCTGAGACACAAGCTTGATCGCCTCCGCTCCACCGTTACAGAGAACGAGTTGAGCCTCATCTACGCCAATGGCATTTGCCAGTGAAGCAGTGGCCTCTGAACAATCGGGATAGCTCACGAACGAGCCGAGCCATCGAGTCAGGATTGGTAGATAATCCGGAGCAACAGGATTCATCGAAGCCGAAAGGTCTAGCAGCTCCCCGGAGCCCAGCCCCAATAGGCGCTCCAACCCTCGTGCTGAATCACCGTGGCTTCTGCTCGAGAGATATCTTTTGGCTTCTCTCACCTCCTTGGGCCCCAAGTTGCTCATTAGTTCCCCTTTGACCCGAGCGTGAGCGTCGCTCCGCCAACTATTAGAAAAGCGGCGAACAGGCTGTCGCTCCGTCTGCAAAGATCGGACGCGCTGCCAATATCTGAAGCTGATGCGGCTCGAGCTCCCCCCATCTCCGGGCGAAGTTCTATCTTGCCCTCGTAGACGTTCTCCCCTCCCAGCTTGACTCCAAGCTTGTGTGCATAGGTGGCTTCGACAACACCTGCATTTGGTGAAGGATGACGGGAGGCATCACCGTTGATGGAAGAAAACGCAGGCCAAGTGCCATTGGGAATCGACCAGGCCAAAAGTGCAGCCAGACGTGAGGGTATACAGTTCGCAAGATCATCCAGCCTTGCACAAAACCAACCAAACTCGCGGTACTGTGGACTTCTGTAGGCCACCATGGCATCCATGGTGTTTATAGCGCGGTAAATGGCGGCGCCGGTCCCTCCGAATAGCGCGCCAAATACCATCGGGGCGATCACCGCATCGGAGGAGTTCTCCGCAACAGACTCGACAACGGCTCTTGCCGCTCCAAAGCTGTCAAGGGATTCGGGGTCCCGACCAACCAGCGAGGGGAGCTGAACCCGGACCGCCTTTAAGTCACCACGCTCGAGGCTGGACCGTACCTCTGCTGCGTTTTCAAGAAGAGACTTCTCTGCGACGGCAAGATATGTGGCGAGTGCGGTCCCTACAAAGGGCGATGGGAACAACCGCGAGACAATTGTCGCAAATGCAATTCCAACAATCCCGTAGCTTATGCCTGAAGGCTTAGTGCCCCTCCAGAGGAACATCTCCACACGCGTCATTGCCTTGCCGAAAAGAGCAACCGGATGCACAGCTAAAGGGGGCTCCCCGAGACTCCGATCCAGCAGCAGTCCAACTCCCGCACCCATCATTCGCTTGCCTAGCAGCAGCCTCAGCTCCCTCACCTTTGCATCAGAGCTCCGGCCACCAAAGCCATGGTCTCGGTTGCGACGATCGAGGCCCCAAGTACATCTCCGGTGTAGCCGCCAATGAGCGCCTTTGCCCTTGTGATGATTATTGCCTGGACCGCGAACATGACAGCTGGAAGAACGAGGCCCTTGAATCCCAAACCGGCGACGATAACAGCTGAACTTGCCAACAACTCAGCTGAGATGATCACCTTTGTGCGGAGAGTGACGACCACGCTCTTGAACCCGCTCACGATTCCCGACGGTTTGGCATAGGGAAACAGTGCGATGACAAGTGCCGCCAGCTCACGGGAGAATGACATCACACCTACTAGAAGTAAAACGTTCGGAGTGATCGTCGAGAGGGAAAGGCTCATCAACAGTAGAGCCATCACCACCGCCACGATTCCGAATGTCCCGACCTCTGGGCCGGACATCACGGCAAAACGCCTCGAGGTGTCAAGGTGAGCCAGCAGCCCATCGGCAGCATCAGCCAGACCGTCAAAATGAATCGCTCCAGTTATAACCACAATCACAAGGACGACGACCGCTCCTTCCAACAGCCTCGCCGGGCCATGACCGAGAAGCTTCCAGATCAGGCCTGAAACCGCAGCGATCAAGACTCCTGCTACTGAAAACCAGAGCACGCTGGATTCTCTGGGCGAGTCCCCCCGTCCAAAGACAGTTAGAAAGCTGATCGCCCCAAACAGGTCGTCTTTCACTTTTGCCCCTCGAAGAAAGTCGGAGAATATAGCTCGGTCAGACGTCCTGCCACGACGAAGAATGCCCTGTCGACGCATCCGGCTATAGCTTGATTCGTCCTCCCAAGAAGCTCCACGTATCTGCGACCAGCATCTGACACTGGGTGGACTGAAAGCCCGACCTCCTCCGCAACAAATGAGAGCGGCGACGGACAATTTCGAATTGCTGCTTGCAACCGTTTGAGATCAGGCTGAAAGTCGGGATCGCCAGCAAGCCACCCACCCACCGAATCAATAAGCGTGGGAAGTTCAGCCCTTTCAATGAACTCGTAAAGATCCCCGGGAGCCGCCAACTCCACGCTCTGCCAATTCGAGCCTCTGCGTGCTTGGTGCTGCACCAGCCTGGCGGCAAAATCTGCGTCAGCTACGCTCCAGGCTCGTGGAGCGGTTGCCAAATAACATATCGCAGGATGTCTTTTCGCGATGGCCAGTTCCGCTATTTGCGACTTTCCGGAACGGGCACCGCCAAGAAAGATGAACTTTCCCGAGCTATTGATGTCCACGCATCTCCCAATCGAACGACTCGACATACAGAGTGTGCCCAGGTATCCTGGCTCCGTTTCATCGCCTCGCCCGACCTTCCCGCCGAAAACCGCAGTGGTCAATTGTTGGACTTGGCTCTACGTCACAGTTGCGGGACAGCCCCGGATTTTCACCGGATTCCCTGATTGCACTTTAAAGATACTACCGCCCCACAGCGACAGTCGTCGGCTCAAAGGCTACGTGGCCGAGAGACGCTTCAGTGCCTGGGACTTTAACTTTCGGACATATGCGACCCCCTCATGAGAGCGTGGGCCCCTCGACACTCCTCGCATGGACCAAGCCAACGCATTTCCCAGCTCCCAAAAAAGCTCCCGAACCAGAAGACAGTTGCCTCCCGTATTCAAACACGTCAGTTGCACCCGAAAAGACTTACGGACTGCATTCAAGCTGCCAATTGATCCGCCGTCAATATTCAACTCAGGTTTTTCAGCACGAGTCCCCCTGTCATAGGCGACAAGACGCTACCGTTTAGTTATGACACGCGTTGAATCAATCATCTTGGTGAACACCGGGCACGGAAAGGGAAAGTCGTCAGCAGCCTTTGGAGTAATGTCACGCGGCTGGGCCCGTGGATGGAAGGTTGGAGTCGTCCAATTCATCAAGAGCGGAAAATGGAAGACCGGCGAGAGAAAGTTGGCTGACCACCTTGGCATCGAGTGGCACACCCTCGGAGACGGCTTCACATGGGAATCCCATGACTTGGAGGAGTCTGCAGCAAAGGGGCGCCACGCCTTCGAAGTTGCTAAGCAGATGCTCTGTGAAGGTGACTTCGATCTCCTCATCTTCGATGAGTTCACTTACGCCGTCAAATATGGCTGGATCTCCGTCGATGACGCCATAGGTGCACTCCAGCAGCGGATGCCCAAGACCAACGTTGTTATCACTGGTCGAGACTGCCCACAGGAGATCATTGACGTAGCCGACACGGTGACCGAAATGCGGAAGATCAAGCATGCGTACGACCAGGGAATCAAGGCAAAGAAAGGAATCGAGTACTGACGAAAATGCCACGACGTCACCTCGGTCCAAGATTCCTGATTGCAGGAACCTCCTCAGGTGTGGGAAAGACGACGGTCACAACGGCCCTGCTCTCCGCATTCCATCACAAGGGGATGTGCGTAGCACCCGCCAAAGTCGGTCCCGACTTCATTGATCCCACATACCATGAACTCGCCTGCGGAAAAAGAGGATGTACTCTTGACACCTTCCTGCTTGGCAAAGGCGCGATCGCTCCTGCCCTCATGCAGCTAAGCAGAGACGCCGATCTCACCATTATCGAAGGTGTGATGGGTCTTTTTGATGGAACCTTGATGCGCCGAGCCGAGCCGGATCGCGACTTGGGCATCGATCCCAAGCTCCCCAGTGGCTCGACCGCAGAGGTGGCGGCACTCACCCAGACCCCTGTAATCCTGATCCTCGATGCTAGCGCCACCTCGTCATCACTGGCTGCGGTAGTGGAGGGATTCTCCAACTTCTCTCGACAGATCACGCTTGCTGGACTGGTGATAAACAACTATGGGAGCCCATCCCATCTGGAACTGATAAAGACATCCCTCAAACACCTCGATGTAGAAATCGTGGGGGCTATACCACGAGGAGCAGTCCCACCGTGGCGAAGTCGGCATCTGGGCCTGGTGCCCGTGATCGAAGATCGACAAGCTTTAGAGCTTTCCATCAAAACTCTGACGCACCGAGTCGCTCCGCTTTTAGACCTCGACAAGATTTTGGAAATAGCTGACTCGGCACCTGCTGTTAGCATAACTTTGCCTAAGGAAGTAAACCCCGCTCCAAAGACGAGGATCGCCGTTGCCCGAGGAAAAGCCTTCAGCTTCGTCTACCCTGAAAACCTCGTGGTTCTTGAGCAATCAGGAGCCGAGCTCGCCTATTTTGACCCTCTCACAGACACCGAGCTTCCGAAAGGGACCAGGGGCCTTATAGCTGGAGGCGGATTTCCGGAAGTCTTTGCCGAAAAACTCTCCAAGAATTTGGTGCTCAATAATGCGGTTAAACTGGCAATCACCGATGGGTTGCCGACGTGGGCGGAGTGCGGTGGACTGATGTGGCTCGCAGACGCTGTTGACGCCGTTCCAATGGTAGGTGCGATACCAACCGAGATCACAATGACCAATCGTCTCACTCTTGGCTACGTTAGAGCAAACACCTACCATGACAATTGCCTGACCCGAAAAGAAGAGCCGGTCTATGGCCATGAGTTTCACTACTCTCAGAGTTATCCAGCCGGCCCCGACATCTCATTTCTTTCCCGGGAAGGCACAAAGAAACAAGGCTTTACATCTTCTACTTTGTTCGCCAGTTACCTCCATATCCATCTTGGATCGCAGCGGCTGCTTGCAGAGCGCTTTGTTTCCAACTGCACATGATGATCTAGGTCCATTCAAGGCTCTTCTTCCTAGGTGATCCGCAGGATCTCTGCGATTTTTGAGTCATCGATCTTTCTGGGTACACCGCTACGCGAGGCATCGTCTAGAACCCCTGCTCCAAAAAGCTAGAGGCGCTTTCTCCACTTGCACACCGTAGCCTTGCATACTCCAAGCGAACTCGCTATGTCCTCGGTGCCAACCCCATCGCTGCACATGAGCGCGATCTTTGCCCTTATGACATGAGACTGCGGAGACTTTGACGCTCTGATGACTCTTTCGAGATCAGCTCGCTCTCGCTCAACCTCACCGGAAAGCGCTTGCGCTCAGATCTGGTTCCCATCGATCCTCCCATGATATCAAATGCCATACCTATCAGGTAAAACATTTGCCGTAGAGGATTAATTCCTGATATTTCTCATGTATTTATCTATTCTGCGTACTTAGGAATAGGGACACTAGGATGGGCGCAATTCATTAACTCTCAGAATGGCCGAATGAAACATGCCGGGTCGAATCTCCCTGGCACAGCAAGCAATCGGGGCTTCGGTCATCCAGGTCATTCATAGACCGAGCGGCAGACGAAAACCCCGGGTTTTGATCCGGTTCGAACTCTGAACCCTAGGATCTTGCACAAAGTTGGTAAAGACCAAGCTGTAAGATTACGGAAAACGGGGGAACAGGCGCTAGATGTTTTCAACGACAAACAACTCTGTTACGGATTGGAGACTGAAGCAAAACTTTCTCCGATTCTTCGTCTTTTGCACCGGCGCAGCCGTGATGGCGGTGGAGTTCAGTGCGCAAAGGCTCCTAGAACCTTTCTTCGGCAACTCCGAAATCGTATGGGCAACTCTGATCGGTGTCATCCTTCTCGCGCTCTCGACTGGCTACGCGATAGGCGGGCGGGCTGCTGACAGATGGCCAGTCCCGCAAGGCATTGCTCTGCTGAGCCTTGGAGCAGGGCTATTTGTCGCGCTATTGCCAATGCTTTCGAGCCCTCTACTCACATCGGTAAGCGGCGGTCTATTGGATACACCCGCCGGCCTAGTGATCGCGTCTCTACTTGGAACGACGGTTCTCTTCGTACCCCCAGTCGTCGCATTGGGCGCGGTCTCTCCCTATGCGGTGCGTCTCCTCATTCAGAACAGAGATAGCGTCGGCCGTAAGACTGGTTCCCTTTACTTTTGGTCCACTTTTGGCAGTCTGGCGGGAACGTTCTTGCCTACGCTTTATACGATTCCGAGCTTTGGTGTGAGAGCAACCATGTGGGCATCTGCAGGCATCCTTCTGTTGCTCGGGCTAGGAACCCTTGGAAAACCGATTCTTCTCATCGGTAGCCTTCTTCCGATGGCAATGAGCCAAGCTTCTCCTCCGCTGCTCAAACCTGTAAAGGGCCTCATCACCGAAGTCCAGACCCCTTATCAGTTCGCCGAGGTCTACAAGCTAAACAGCACTGAAACCGCATTATCGGTCAACGACTCCGCCGGCATCCAATCGCTCTATACCCCAAATCGCCTCACAGGACTTTACTACGACGCCTATTTGACACTTCCTTTTATGTTTCCCAAAACCCAGCAGGTAAACACTCTCCTAATTGGAATGGCGGCAGGAACGATTCCCACATTGTATTCAAGAGATGTCGACCCATTTCGCGCGAGGGTTTCGATCACGGGAGTAGAGATCGATCCAAAACTCGTGCAACTGGGGACCAAGTACTTCCATCTGCAGCCCTCCGCCGCGAAGATCGTGAACACGGACGGCCGGGTATACATTAGGACCACTAAAGCAAAGTTCAACCTCATGATCGTCGATGCCTATAGCCAAGAAATCTACATTCCCTTTTACCTGACGACAAAAGAGTTCTTCCAGGAGTGCCTTGCGCACCTCGACCAAAATGGAATACTGGCAATGAATGTCAATGCCACCTCGTCCCATGCCCCACTTCTGAGAGCGATTGAACGGACATTGCTAACCGTCTTCCCGCACATATATTTGGCAAAAGCTCCTGGAGCATATAACGAGTTGCTGGTAGCCAGCAGAGATCCAATCGGCCTGCCTGCCGATTCTGCACTCCCACAGTTCCTGGACAAAGTGAGAGCCTCGCTTGCCCTGACCTGGGACACCCCGAACCCCGGCAAAGGAATAATTCTCACAGACAACCATGCACCGGTTCAACAGATGACCAATCAGATGATCTTCAATGAACTTGGAGCAAAGTTGTAGGATCTAAGTGACTACATGGTGACGCATTCATGACAAATCCTGCTGATCCAAAATCCCATGCCAGGCTTTGAATTTAGACAGTCCCCAATCTAAGGACAGAAGCTCGGATTCGTAGTCCATGCCAGGAAGGATGTGATCCCAGAGGCGCAGCTCTCACAGCCGATATGGCTGCTCACGACGGACTTACCAGTTGCAATAAAGCATTCACGATTTCAGGTGTGCCCAAGCCCACCCGCTAAAATCACACACCAAATCCACAGCTACATCTCGGAGAGCTCCACTTCAGAGTTTGCTTGTGGAGCAAATTGGGTGGTATAGAGCTCTGCATAGAGGCCATTCTTAGCCAACAGTTGTTCATGGCGTCCCCTTTCTACGATTCGCCCCTCAGAAATTACGAGAATCTGATCTGCGTCCCGGACTGTTGAGAGACGGTGTGCAATAACTATCGAAGTCCGCCCGCTCAATGCCGTCTTTAAGGCGAGCTGCACCGCGACCTCTGACTCAGAGTCCAAATGAGCGGTCGCCTCGTCCAACACGACCACGTCCGGAGCCTTGAGGAGAAGTCTTGCAATTGCTACCCTTTGCTTCTCGCCTCCGGAAAGCCGGTATCCGCGCTCTCCCACCTCGGTATCCAAGCCATCGGGAAGTGACCCGATCAGCGGTTGGATCTGAGCCGCTCTCAACGCTTCCATTAGCTCCTCGTCGGTAGCATCAGGCTTCGCGTACAACAAATTGGACCGCAGGGTCTCATGAAACAGGTGCACGTCCTGGGTCACCACACCTATCACCTTTTGGATCGATTCCAGCGTCGCATCCCTCACGTCGACGCCACTGATCAAGACTTGACCGCCTGTGACATCGTAAAGCCGAGACACCAGATGGCTCAGTGTCGTCTTGCCTGCACCAGAAGGACCGACAAGGGCAATGAGCTCTCCTGGCTCAGCGTGAAAAGATACGTCGAAGAGCACCTGGCTGGTTGGCGTCTGGTCCAGCACCGCCACCGACTCGAGAGACGCCAGAGAGACCTCGTCAGCGGTTGGATACCGAAAATCGACGTGAATGAAATCGACAGACGCCCCGCCCCTTGGAATATCTACTGCATTTGGCTTTTCGTCAATCATTGGCGCAAGATCCAGCACCTCGAATACACGATCAAATGACACAAGTGCCGTCATCACATCGACTTGGACATTGCTAAGAGCTGTGAGAGGAGCATAAAGTC
Organism: Actinomycetes bacterium; assembly: GCA_021810525.1. Taxonomy (GTDB): domain Bacteria; phylum Actinomycetota; class Acidimicrobiia; order Acidimicrobiales; family Acidimicrobiaceae; genus SCQM01. The sequence goes on from JAJZIP010000002.1 coordinate 64,308, forward strand.
TTGTCAGATACTGGGTCAGCGCCACGACGGTACCCACCGCGAGGACCCCACGGGCTGCCAACACGCCCCCCCAACCATATACCAGAGCAGTTGCAAGCGAGGCCACAAGGAGCAGAGACGCCATGAAAATCCTGGTATACATGGCCTGAGTTATTCCGATATCGCGAACCCGCCCAGCCTTGCCTTCGAACCCTTTGATCTCCTCCTCACGATGGCCAAACAGCTTCACCAGCATTGCCCCTGCAACGTTGAACCGTTCGGTCATGGTGTTTGTCATTTGCGCATTTAGGTTGTAGCTCTCCCGGGTTATGGACTGAATCCGCTTTCCAACAAAGCGTGCGGGCACGATGAACAGCGGCAGAAGCACAAGAGCTACGAGAGTGATCTCCCATGACAGCACAAGCATCGCTGCAAGCATGATTACGACACTTATGAAGTTGCTGATCACCGAAGAAAAAGTGTCCGTAAACGCCCTTTGGGCGTCAAGAACATCATTGTTGAGCCGACTCACCAAAGCGCCCGTCTGAGTCCGGGTAAAGAATGCGACAGGCATCTTCTGAAAGTGGGCAAATACCTGGGTTCTCATGTCGTAGATAAGCCCCTCGCCCACCCGGGCCGAGATCCACCTCTGCCACAGCGAGAGACCAACGTCGACCAAAGCCAGAGAACCTACCAGCAAAGCGAGCGAGACAATCAACGAAACGTTTTTCTTGAGAATTCCATCATCGATGATGGCACGATATATAAGAGGGCTAGAGGCTGTGACCACGGCATCAACAACGATCAGGGCCAAAAACACTGTAAGTACAAAACGATACGGCCGGGCAAAGGCTGCAATCCTCCGCAGCAATCCTGGTGGAAGCTTTTGCCGCGTCACGGACCCATCTCTGCCGAACGATCGCATCATCCCCCAGCCCGCCATGCCGCCGCGCATTGGATTCATCGCGCACCCCCGTCGTGACCTTCAACTGATGCAGTTACCGAAACTGCTTGGCTTCCGCATGATTGTTCAATCCCGGCCCAGAAACCGGTCCTGGTGCTGACGATGCTCAAGAGCCGATAGAGTTCCTCACGATCAAGAACAGCAAGCCCCGACAATAGCTCCTCAGCAGCCGAGCGGCGAACTTCGTCAAGGCGGCTCAAGATCTTGCGGCCCTTTTCAGTCACCGCCACCGAAACAGACCTGCGATCAGCGTTATCGCTGAGGCGCTCAACCAATCCGAGAGACTCCAGGGCATCTATCTTGCTGGTAGCTGACCTTGGAACTATCTCCAATTTAGCGGCAATGTCAACCATGCGAAGAGGAGCGTCTGCAACGGCGACAATTCGTAGCACCTGAGCCTGCGCAACTGTGACTCCGAGCGGAGAAAGTTGTGCTGAAAAATTTCGGTGGAACCTCCGTGCCGCGAGCAACACCAGCTCGGAAAGTCGGACAGGGTTCACACCACCAACCGCCGAATCATCAGGACTGATGGCAGCTGTTTGAGAATTTACCATAGTGGGGCTCCAAGATTTACTGAGCTAGGCTCATAATGAGTGTTATGAGCCTAGCTTGTAAAGACAGCTTCGCTGCCGCCATTGTCGGTGACCCGGCGTAGCCCAACGAAGCCGTCATTGGCGCCAAGACTCACGATTTCAGCGCAGAAGCTGCGTGGCGAAATCGACCATGACCCCACAATGACATCTGCGAAAAATGAGATTCAGGATCCATTAGGTCACGAAGGCTTTACCGTATTGACTTATGAGCGAATGTGCAAACGCCACCGAGAATATCGGATGTGCGAAGCCGAAAGCGCGCTTAGCGACCTCCATAGGCCGTTCCAAACCTTCAATGGCCAACAGCACATAGGTGGGGCAACTAAATTCGACCACTTTTGGACGCCCTATTCCGGGCCTGCGCGAGCAGTCTTGCGCAGCTATCCTGCCCTGATGCGTAAAGCTTCTGCCAGCCTCGCGGTTGCCGCGTCCTTGCTAGGCTCGGTCTCAATCCAGTCATGTTTTTGTGCTCTCACAGAGGTAGGCGTTGAATAGTCCATCGGCAAAACAGGATGAACCCGGTCAGCTAATAGGCGTCGGAGTCGGGCCGGGAGACCCCAAGAACATCACGCTAAAAGCCCTGGAAGCTCTCAGAGAAGCTGACCTCATATTTGCTCCTTGTTCTTCACCGGAAAGCGAAGGGCGGGCGGAAAGCATTGCGAGACAGGTGCTTCCCGATATCGAGTTGAACAGGTTGATATTCGATATGAGCCCCGGCGAGACAGGAGTTCAAGCCAGAATTCGCGGTGCCAGAGCTGCGGCTCGAACTCTGGTGGCCCTACTCCGCAAAGGCCAGACATTGGCCTTTGTCACCCTTGGCGATCCAAACGTCTTCTCCACATTCTCTCTGGTTGCCAAAGAAGTGGCTACACTTGCACCGGAGATAAGAATAAGGACAGTACCCGGAATCATGGCATTTCAAGAGGTCGCGGCCATGAGCGGCCTCAATCTACTCGACGAGACCGAGAAGCTGTTCCTCGTGACCGCTGTTGAGGGGATAGAAGACGTGGCGGAGTCTTTACAGCATCCAAACGCGGCCGTCGTCATTTACAAGGGTGGTCGCCAGATAGCCGGAATCAAGCAGATTCTCACGGAAGCGGGGCGGCTTGAAGGCGCGGTGGTAGGAGAGCTTCTCGGGCTCGAGGGCGAGCAGATTGCTTTGCTCGAAGCGATCACAGAACCGAAGATCTCATATCTTGCCACCGTGATAGCACCGCCTCTTAGAAAAGGATCGCATGAAAGATGAAGCAGCACAATAAAGAGAAGAGCTGGAAGTGATCAGCTTTGTAGGCGCCGGACCCGGAGATCCCGAACTGATCACCCTCAAGGGCAGAAACCGCTTGGCTGAAGCTGAGACCGTGATCTGGGCGTCATCATTGGTTCCTAGGGAGTTGCTTCACCACTGCAGCAGCAACGCCGACATCCTTGACTCCGCTGGCATGACCCTTGAAGATGTCCTCCGAGTCTACTCCACCAGCAGCACGAAGAAGGTGGTCCGGCTTCACTCGGGAGATCCATCGATATACGGAGCGATCCAGGAGCAGATCGATTATTGCGTCGAAAACCAGCTCAGTTTCGAGATCGTTCCAGGAGTGACTTCGGTGGCAGCTGCTGCTGCGATACTTAAGCGAGAATTCACAATTCCGGCACTCTCTCAAAGCGTGATCTTTACCCGGCTTCCGGGAAAAACCAAAGCCTCGATGCCGAAGCGGGAAAGCCTACGCGCATTCGCCCGAATCGGCGGAACGATCGCAGTGTTTCTTGCCGGTGCACGACCGCAAGAACTTCAAGACGAACTCTTGTGCGATGGGTCTGCATTCAATCAGTCGACCCCGGCAGCGATCGTTATCAGGGCCACTTGGAGCGATCAAAAGGTAGTCGTGACGACGGTGGGCTCACTTGCCAAAGACATGGCCGATAGCGGAGCGAATCGAACCGTCCTGGTTGTCGTGGGAGAGGTGCTTGACGGACCAACACAGCGTTCCCACCTCTACTCACCCGGTTATGCACACCGCTTCCGCAAACGTTCGCTGCCAGGCACGACAACGGGTCGCCCTGCAAAAGATCAGCCCTGATAACTGAATGCGTCTCATGGATCTAGAGACCAACACTATCCATGCCTCGATAAGATGACCAACCAGAGCAAGATTAAGGATCTGTCTTGAGTCCAACGGAGCCCAAAGAACTACGAACTGGCTGGACGACTGGAACCTGCGCCAGCGCCGCCGCCAAAGCCGCTGCCATTCTCCTCACCAGTTACAAGCTTCCCTCAAGCGTCGAAGTGGGCCTGCCATCGGGGAAAAGGGTGACATTTGCCGTCGAGGATTCCGGTGACGGCGGCGCAGTGGTGGTCAAGGACGCCGGAGATGATCCAGACTGCACCGACGGGGCCAGGATGACAGTTCATGCCAGAGAGCTTCAAGGCTCTGACGAACTGGTCTTTCGTGCTGGATGTGGGATAGGGACAGTTACCAAACCTGGCTTGGGACTCCCAGTGGGCGCCCCCGCTATAAATCCTGTCCCGTCTAAAATGATCGCCCTGGCCGTCAGAGAGGTTACATCCAAGGGTCTCGAGCTCACCTTCAGCGTCCCTGGAGGCAACGAGATGGCACAGCGAACTACAAATGCCCGCCTCGGGATCACCGGCGGCATCTCCATTCTCGGCACCACGGGTGTGGTCCGGCCCTTCTCGACCGCCGCCTATAGGGCCTCGGTCGTCCAACAGATCACTGTAGCCGCTGCCCAAAACGAAAGAACCATCATCTTGGCAACCGGCTCGAGATCGGAAGCGCTTGCCATAAGACTCTTCCCAGAGCTTGATCTTGTCTGTTTCGTCGAGGTTGGTGACTTCACCGGAGTAGGACTTAAAAGTGCGGCAAAGATGGGCGTCGAGAAGATCATCTGGGTTGGAATGGTTGGGAAGATCTCGAAGCTTGCCAATGAAGTGATGATGACTCATTTCCACCGTTCGGACCTTAACAACGAAGTTCTATTGGAGGCCGCCAAGCGCGCGGGATCATCGGGTCCGGTGATCGAGGCAGCAACCGCTACAAATACGGCAAGACACTTCTTCGAGACCTGCGTCAACCAAGACGATCTCGCACCGCTCGAAATCCTCTGCCAAATGGCCAAGAAGGCCTGTGAAAGCCATATTTCTAGGCCGATTAGCCTTGAGGTGATAATGGTCGACTTTGACGGGCAGAAGGTAATTGCACGTGCCTAGGAAGATATTTGTGCTCGGAATAGATGGTTCCGGCCGCGTGGGCGTGGGAGTTGACGAGCTACGCGAGTTGTTGGCCGAGAGCGAAGTGGTGGTTGGGTCATCGAGACAAGTTTCCCTACTCAAGAGCAATGTTTCACTGGAAATCCCTACCGTGTTGAGCTGGGGCGCCGGAATGGATCAGCTCAAGGAGAACATTACAGAAAGATCAGGCAACGTGCTCGCTCTGGCTTCGGGTGATCCCGGTTATTTTGGGATCGTGCGACTTCTCAAGAGTACCTTTCCCCTTTTCAAATTAGAGATCTATCCTGTACCATCAGCGGTTTCCCTTGCATTTGCAAAGGCCGAGACCAACTGGGAAGATGCCGCTGTGATAAGTGCACACGGACGCAGCTATCAGAGAGTCTTGAGCGAACTCTTGCGAGCCCTGCAACCAGGACAGCGGATCCACAAACTTGCAGTCCTGTGTTCGCCGGAACATACACCTGAGTTCATTGCCCAGCTCCTCTCGGATGCCGGCGCAAGCTTTGAACGGTACCTGGTCTGCAGCAACCTCGGCTCAGAGGCCGAAGCGGTAGTGGAGGCCCCGCTCAGTGTCATCTCGGCTTCACAGTTCGAACCGCTCTCGATTCTTCTAGCTTTGCATAGCGAACCCACTAGCGAAGCTTCAGTCTCCAACCTTCGTCCCTCAGATGAAGACGTCGAATTCCTCCACCAACGTAACATGATCACGAAACCCGAGGTGAGAGATGTGATATTCTCCAAACTTGCGCCGTATCTTTCCGCAGAAAGGGCCTGCCTCTGGGATCTAGGAGCTGGAAGCGGCAGCGTGGGTATCACCGCGATTCAAAGGATCCCCTCTCTTCGGCTCTTCCTCGTTGAACGTGACCCGATTCAGATCAGACTCATAGAGCTGAACTCGTCACGTTTCCCTGGCGTCACGGTCATCTCAGGGCGAAGCGAGGACACCATATGGGACCTTCCTGACCCCGACGCCGTCTTTGTCGGGGGAGGCGGGATCGCAGTCCTCGAAGCATTGGGTGAGCGGCTTGCAAAGCCGACCTTCGTTCTGGCAAGCTTTGCTGCCATCAACCGAGTCTCCCAGGCAGCGGATCTTCTTGGAAACATGATGGAGATTTTGCTTCCAGTTGGAAGACGCCTGCCTGACGGTTCTTGGCGCTTAGAAGGCAAGAATCCGGTCTTCATCAGTTGGGGCCTTCTGGGGTGAAAATGGAAATTGCCAACCCAATTGCCGTTGCACTCAATGAGCGTGGAGCAAAGACAGCAGCCAGAATGGGACTTCGGGTCGAGATCGGGAAGCCGGGCCAGATAATCGATGACAATTGGAGTCGCGATTCGGCACTTGTTCTCGTAATGGCGCTTCCGATCGTTGTCAGACTGCTTGCCAAAAGAAAACTTTCAAAAGATGGTGACCCGGTAGTCGTCGCTGTCGATGAAACGGGACGATTTGTAATTCCTGTCCTTGGAGGACACAAGGGCGCGAATCGTCTGGCAGCGGATCTGGCGAGTCGAAATGGGGGCACCGCAGTGGTCACCACCTCTTCAGAAATTGCGGGCGTCGCTGCCGTGGACGGCTTGAGCGGATTTGCAGCCGAGGGAGACATAGCGAGGCTCATCGAATCGATGCTCGAAGGAAGAACCCCGATCATCCAGCACGAGATCGAATGGCCGGCACCTGTCCATCTCCAAAATGGAATTGGCCCAGCGCGAGTGATAATCTCCGACAGCAAATCTTGTCTCAACGAAAGCAGTCCGCCAACCGTTCAACTAATCCCACCCAGCCTTGTGGTCGGAATCGGATGTTCGAGCGAAGCTTCGGCGGAGGAAGTGTCCCTACTGATCGAATCGGTATGCTTGGAAAACGATCTTGACCGGCGCGCGATTGCTGAGCTCGCAACAATTGACACCAGGGCAGAGCACCCCGCGCTTGTGGGTCAGCATCTTCCGATAGCCTCGTTCAGCTCCGCCCAACTGGCGAGTATTGAGGTTCCGACCCCATCGGCCGAGGTTCAGTCCTTCGTCGGCACGTCCTCTGTATGCGAAGCAGCGGCATTGCTGGCATCTGGGTCGCCGACCCTTCTAGTTGCCAAGACAAAGAGCTGCCTCGCTACAGTTGCTATTGCGAGGCGACGTCCAAAAGGGACTCTAAAGCTTGTGGGACTGGGACCTGGCACGCCAATGATGAGAACCCCAGCAGCCGTCGAGGCGATCGTTAACTCTGAGGTGATAATTGGCTACGAGCCTTATGTCGAACAGTGCAAGGAACTCCTATCGCCTCACCAACTGATCATAAGATCACCAATAGGTAGCGAGGATGACAGAGCTAGATCGGCCCTGGAATATGCTTCGCAGGGCAGGTCGGTCGCGATTGTCTGTTCCGGCGATCCCGAGGTGTTCGCGATGGCTTCGATCACCTTTGAAATACTTGAGTCACGGTGCTTGGAGATGGGAATCTCCTCGCCGGAGGACCTCGTTGAACTCGCGGTAATTCCCGGGATCACAGCAGGTCTAGGCGGTGGCGCCCTACTTGGCGCGCCTCTTGGACACGATCATGCCTACCTCTCACTATCAGATCTTCTTACACCGTGGGATACCATTGAGAAGCGGATTCACGCCTTTGGAGAGGCGGATGTCGTTATCCTGATCTACAACCCGAAGTCCGAGAGCCGCACCTGGCAGCTCCCAAAAGCGATTGAGATACTCTTGAGCTATAGACCGAGAAATACTCCGGTCGCAGTTGTCAGAAACGTCGGGCGGGATGCCGAAACCAAGGAGATATTCAGTCTAGAGAGCTTTGATGCAAAGAAGGTGGATATGAGGTCGCTCGTGATTGTGGGTTCATCGACGACCAGACGAGTAGGCAGCTACTTGTTCACACCACGCGGATACGAGATTTGAGCGCATCCCCATTCCTGCCCGAAATTAGACTCAGTATCAACGACTCGTGCACGGCCTGTGGCAACTGCCTGGTCACCTGCCACAGTCACGCAATGAAGAAGGGGCCGCGGAAACCACAGGTAATCCAGAGACTATGCGATCTCTGCTACGCATGCATCGAGATCTGCCCCAGAGACGCAATAGATGAGGTGTCAGGGTGATTCATCCAATCGAGGATAAAAGCTACGAGATCCTTTCCGCTCAATTTGATTTTTCAGGTTACAGCCGTCCTGAAGAGGCGGTTGTAAAACGCGTGATCCACGCCACCGCCGATTTCGAGCTGGCAGGATCGCTCTACTTCGCTGCCAACGCTATCAGCGCAGGGGCGAAGGCGATCCGGCTCCAACAACCGGTCGTGTGCGATGTGGAGATGGTGCGCGCTGGGATCACTACATACCCAACTAGTTGCTTTCTCGGCAAGGTGAGCCCGTCAGAATCAGGCCTCCCGACGCGCAGCTACTCCGCGATGATCATGGCGGCCGAGTCTTTCCCAAAGGATGCGGTATTCGTCGTAGGTTGCGCTCCCACTGCCCTTGAGGCCATAATAGAACTCTCCGGCGAAGACTGGTTCGAACCGGCACTTGTTATAGGTCTTCCCGTCGGATTCGTCGGCGCGAGCGAAACTAAGGAGAGGCTGCGCAGCTCTTCGCTCCCCTTCATCACCAATCGTGGAAACAAAGGTGGATCGCCAGCAGCGAGCGCCGCATTTAATGCAATAGTCCGTCTGGCTAAAGAGATCGATGACGATGCAAAGTAGCCATGCGACCGCTCTCATGGTAGTCGGGCACGGCACCACCTCCCCGGATGGCATACGGCAATTCACCGAAGTTGTCGAACAGCTCCGTGCCAGAGTTGACATGCCGGTCGGGCACGGCTTCCTTGAGTTCGCCGAGCCTGACATAAACTCTGGCATTTCGAAGCTTCTCGCGAAGCACCGTTGCAGCGATGTAATAGTCCTCCCTCTACTGCTTTTAGCGGCTGGCCATGTGAAGAACGACGTTCCGGCTTCGGTGTTGGAGGCACGAAGAGACTTTGAGCAGGTCAGCTTCACATATGCCCGTGATCTTTCGATCACCCCAACTCTTCTCGAGATCGTCGAAGAGCGCTCACACGCTCCGTTCGAGTTCGTCCCTAGCCCTAACCGGCCAGAGAGGGAGCGCAAATTCACGCTCCTGGTCGGACGCGGGTCTACCGATCTTGACGCTAATTCCGACCTATACAAGATTGCACGACTACTGGCAGAACGCGGCGCACTTGGAGAAGTCGACCCGGCATTCATATCCCTGGCGCGACCAAATGTGCCGGATGCATTGGACAAGCTAAGGCTGCTTGGGGCAACCGAGATAACAATAGCGCCATACTTCTTGTTCGCTGGAGCACTACTTCAAAGGATCTACTTCCAAAGCAGGGCGTGGCAAAAACATAATCCCGATGTCGAACTCAGGTTGGCCAGTGAAATGGGCCCTGACCCGCGAATAGTCGATTTGCTGATTCAAAGGTCCACAGAGATCCAACTGCCTCCAAAGTTGATGAACTGCGACATGTGCATCTATCGATCTGAGATTCCTAATCGTCCGCTCCCACTTGGCCCGGCTCGCGGACATCCCCACCGGCACTGACGCAAATTCCGCGATCATTTCAGAGCTGTCAAACTATTTCCCCAGCCAGCATTGACTGAAGGTTGGAGTTCCACTACATTCTCTGAAAATGACAACCGATCAATATCAACCATGTCAGTGAGCGACGAAGAGTTCTTCCGACAACGCGGCTTCGGTCAACAGATCGGATTTGGAGCCAACCCTTCAGTAATCGTCGTGGATCTGATAAACGCTTTTACCAACGAAAATATGCCTCTAGGCGCACCTCTGGAAGGCGTAATAGAGGCAACCTCACAGATTCTCGCAGCCGCACGAAGCCACCGCCTTCCAATCTTCTACACCTCTGTTGCTTACGAGGACAGCGATCTAAAAGATGCAGGGCTCTGGATTTCAAAGATGAAGGGCCTGACGACGCTAAAGCTTGGAACCGCTGAAGTTGAGTTGGACCGCAGACTGGGTCGGCTTGCTTTAGAAGCGCAAATAATAAAGAAGTACGCCTCCGCCTTCTTTGGAACCGACCTCATAACCCGCCTCAACTCGCTTCGTGTCGATACGTTGATCATCACCGGCTGCACAACCAGCGGCTGCGTACGGGCCACCGCCGTCGATGCCATCCAGTACGGAATTAGGCCTGTGATAGTGAGGGAGGCGGTAGGCGACCGTTCGAAGGCCGCTCATGAGCAGTCGCTCTTCGACCTCCAGGCAAAATACGCCGATGTGATGGGGCTTGCTGAAGTCATCACGGCAATAGGCCATTACACTTAGCCATCCCAGTCCAGCAAGCGTGCATTTTAGATGCCAAGGCTACCGTGCCGCTCAAGCCATCGGCAGAACTCCGCCGACAAAGAGAGTGAATGCAACGTCATTCCTTGGCTAAAATCGCGTGAAGTGCAATATAGCCACTCTCACCTGTGTGGCGCGAACATCATTGATCAACGCGACATTACCGCACCCTAGCGTGGACAGAATCTGAGATCTCATAGGAAAGGAAATCATGACAACACCGATACATGCGGCAATCGAAGCCGCCAGAGCAAACCAGGCTCTCGCTGTAGCGGGCCATACAGACATGGTCTGGGGCCACGCTTCTGTACGAGACCCCGAAGGTCGGGGAATCTGGATGAAGGCATCGGAGTGGGGGTTCGAAGAGGTCACGGTAGACAGAATCGTTCTGGTCACGCCCGATGGCGAGGTGCTGGAAGGCAGCCAAAAGCGCCATCTGGAATACCCAATTCATACAGAGATCATGCTTGCGAACCCCGAGGTCAATGCCGTCGTACACACGCATGCGCCCATGGCAAACGCGTTCTCCGCGCTTGACGTGCCTCTGCGTGCGATCTCGCATGATGGCGTGCCGTTTGCAAGACCGGACGTCCCCCGTTTCACTGTCACGGGAAATCTGATTCGCACGCGCGAACTGGGTCGGGCATTGGCCGACACCATTGGTGACGCTGCCGGATGCCTACTGCCACAGCATGGACTGGTGACCGTCGGTCCGGACGCTGCTACTGCAGTCATGAGGGCGGTGTTGCTGGAAAGGGCATGCAAGGTCCAGCTGACCGCAATGGCTGCAGGTTCTCTGAAGCGCTGGTCAGATGAGGAAGAGATCGAGGCGAAGAACGCGCTGGTCTGGAGCGCTTCGCAGACGCACGCCGGATACGGCTACCTTTGCCGCCACACGGCACCCGAAGGCGACTGATTGACGGGATCTAAATGGGGAGCCAGTTTAGTGCACCGCAGCCGAGCCCTGGACGGCTCCCCGACCCCTTCAACCGCGAACCTTCCATGGCCGAGCTGTCCAGCAAATCCAAGGCGAAGGACGAGATGCTACGCCAGGTGACCTCAAAGGCGCAAATAAAGAGATCCCCCGTACCTAGAGATGCAACGGATAGACCCATCTTTTGACAGCTGCCATCTTCGTGGCCTTTGCGGGAGTGAGCGATGCCCATGCTAAACCTTTGGAAGCTATCAATCTCTGATCTGTCTTTCACACGTCGCACTGACTCTGAGATCATTGCGAAACTTCGCAATACATCCTTGTAGCTGTTTGCAATAAAGCGGTGGTCAAAACTCTCACATGATTCAAACGAATCAAGATCCGACAAGCAAGCCAGACGTGAAAGCCCAACCCAACATTCCATTGCCCCGAGGACTCCATGCGTCGACTACGAATACGTGAAGAGCTGTTGCTCGTGTTCAAGCCCGGAAGGCCGAAAAGGACAAAGGATCACTCGACCGGATGGCCTCAGCTTCCACGGATACAGTAAAGTCGGTAGGGTGCACTCAGCATACCAAGGAAGTGGGTCTCTCGGGATATGACCGAAATAATCGAGCCACTCAACACATCGAGGCAGTTCCAGATGAACAGGCGCGTAGCGCTATCTGACACCGATCCGTCTGGACGGCTGAGGATCGATGCATGTGCCAGATACTTGCAGGATGTGGCTGCGTTCGACGCAATTGACGCAGACATCTCCCAAATGGGCAATTGGGTCTTGCGTCAGAACAACATCTTCGTCTCTTCGCTTCCCAGCTACGGACAAGGGGTCAGCTCTAAGACCTATCTGACCGGGTCTGGCCGGGCTTGGGTCGAAAGGACTTCATTGATCTCCGATTCAGAATCCGGAACAAGGCTCATAGCCGCCAGAGCCCTTTGGGTTCTCACAAGCCTGACCTCCGGAGCCCCAATTTCGGTACCTGGGAACCTCTACGAGGTCTACGGTCCCTTGGCAACGCAGCATAGGGTAAGCATCAGGGACGCCAAAAGGTATATGCTCCCAGACGCAGCTCAACCCATGGCTTGGCAGATTCGCTATTCAGACCAAGACATCTTGTCCCACCTAAACAATGCCACTTACCTTGAGGCTCTGGAGGAGGTCATCTATCGAGAGGGGATAAAGCTCGACAAGGAAAGCCAGATGAACTGCCAGATCGTCTATCGAGAATCAACCTCTTGGGAAGACCCCTCAGATATCTACTTCGCCCTCTCCGAGGAAGATGGCCACGGCTGTGTATCCGTATACTTCGCCAAGAACGACATCGTCAGGACTAGTATCAACCTAAGAGTCTTCAACTAACTTCGCCCGCCTTTCAATACCTGACCGAAGCAGCTCTCGGGCAATCTCGACATCAAGTGTTCTTGGGCCGGATCCTCCTCCAGGCGTTTCCAAAAGAAGCGGAATCCCTAACAAGCTAGGATGGGAAACCAGATTTCCCAAAGCCTCGCCCCCGATCAGACCCTCACCGAGATTCTGGTGACGATCCTTCAGCGAACCAGCTGGAACCTTGGAATCATTGAAGTGGATACAGCCGAGACGTTCAATCCCGACGGTTTTCGATAGCCTATCAACAACTGCGTCAGCCTCGGCCATCGTACTGTAGGCCACACCAGAGGCGAACAGGTGCTGGGTGTCCAAACAAACGCCCAGCCTGTCATCGGCATCAAGAGCCTCGATCACTCGGGCTAACTCTTCGAAACTGGTACCAATACTTCCTCCGGCACCAGCGGTATTCTCGAGAAATATTCGGCAAGGCTGGGTAGCTGAATCGAGAGCCGCCAGCAACGACGGCTTGATCCTGTCCAAGCATGATTCCAAACCTGCCCCCTTGTGACTTCCCAGGTGGAGCACCACGCCTCGCGCATCCAGCTTGGAGGCGGAGCGGACATTGTCTATTATCACGCGAACAGACTTTCCAAGCAGCTCAGGGTCCGAAGAGGCCAAATTGATCAGATAGGATGCGTGGGTTACAAGCCCCCTGACACCGCTGTTTCCACCCGCCAACTCTTGCCTGAATCTGGCCGACTCCTCGTCACTCACAACTGACGATTTCCACACTCTCGGGCTGTTGGTGAAAATCTGAATGAAGTTCGCCCCAATCGCAATGGCATTGTCGAAAGCGTTCAACAGACCTCCAGCTATGGATACATGGCCGCCTATCAACGTCTCATCCATTCGCGCTTGGGAACCGGTGACACGAACCCGCTTCCCCACCCCTTTCAATCCATTCAGGTAGAACTACAGCATACGGCTTGCCGACTACCTTCCCCGAACTTCAAACCAGGAGGCTCCCGGACACGCTCACTGTTATCTCGCGAAATTTTCATTCATTCCCAATCAGAAGGGCTTTCCTCGTGGCGGCTGTTCATCACCTTGGGGGCGACTTCACTTATTGATCGCTGTCATGCTCGTAGACATTGAGGGTTACCTTTATCGAGTTACGCCCGAGGGTCTGCGATACAAGCTGCACAGTAACATTATTCCCATGGAGTTGGCTTGCTGCAAAGTGACGCAACTCGTGAATTGTCCAGCGTCCCCACCTTCGTGATCTTGCGTTCCAGCCTTTTTACATACGCCGACGAAGCTATGTTGAACGGTGCCAGGCATGATTGGTCCTACCCGAGAGGTTGCAAAGATCTGGCCGGGAGGTGCCATCGTTTGGGCCAAAGTCGTCGGGTGGCACCCGTCGATTCAAAGGCTTCCTACGGCAAATTCTGAAACTTCTCTTGGGGCCACCACGAGCCAGCATCCTTTGCCATCCGGAGTTGCAGTCATCCCAACGATCGGCACCGATTGAGCACGTGGAACCCCCATTTGCGGACCAGATCCAGCATTCGCAACGCACTATTGTGGAAGCGTACCGCACGAGTTCTCACCTCGTGGTCCGACACCCGATCGGCTGAAAATTTTGCGAACGCGTTCGACAACAACACAGAAAATAGATTTGACCGTCTATGTTGACTAAGTCTGGCTTAAACGAATTTAAACTTAAGCCACATAGATAACTAGGATTAACGGTCACTGAAGTGATCGTTGCTTCTTTCTTGAGCGTCACAACAAATGTTTTTAGTCCGTGACCAAAGAAGAGAACATTCCTACTACGGCATGGAGAGTAGATGTCTTCGCGTATAGAAGTTGAATTGACGAGTCAAAGACCAGACGGGACCTGGACTTGGAGAGCAGCCGGGGCCAAGGAACCAAAGGGGACGCTCGACGGTTCAATGCTATATGAAGGTGCGAAGATCGGGGACATAGTTCGCGCCGAGGTGGTATTCGAAATAGACGGAATTAATGTTGAGGCGGTGTATCCTCCTAAAACCAAGCACACGCAGTCCAACCTAATCGAACTGTCCAGTAGAGAACCCGTCTCATACCTCACCAGAACGGTCTCTGGTAGAGAGCGCAGCCATGCTGGAACGGAGCGTAAGCCACCTAGAAGTGACAGAAGGCAGCCCCGTGTCGAACAGGCCGGGGAAGCGCGGCCTTCCGGAAAGCAACTTCGACGGAGACCGGAAGAACTAGTAGCAAGAGGTACTCATGCGGCACAAGCGGCAGCTCATGCTGCCGAGAGGCCGCAGAGACGACTGACGGAGAAGCCAGGCCAGGCAAGCCCGGCCCCAAGGGCAGCAACTCCAAAATTTAAGAAACTAATGCCAAGGAACATCTACCGCTCACAAGTTCTTCAAGAGATCGCCCCAGAGCACCTGCCCATCGCGGAACAGCTATTAAAGGGCGGACTTCCGGCCGTTCGTCAGGCTTTGGCAAATCAGAACGAAAAGGCCATAGCGGAAGGTAAGCCAACCATTCCCGAAGCCACTGTACTTGCAATAGCCGAGCCCATGCTACCTGTCCTCAAGATCGCGACATGGAAAGATAGAGCTGAAGTCGCAATAGAGATCGCAAATGAGGCATCCCTCAGAGACCTGAGGTCCGTCATCAGCGCAGCAGACCTCATTCGCCACGATGACGCAACGAGAGAGATGCTCGAAAAGCTGAAGGAACTTACCGAAAAGAGAGCAGCTACGTTACACGCGGCATGGCTCGCAGACATCACGGAAAACCTCCAGGCAAAGCGGGTGATTCGAGCAGTCCGCCTCTCCTCGAGGCCGCCGGAACCGATTGCGAAACTTCCTCAAGAACTCTTGGAAGATCTCACAAATACTTCAAACGAGATGCTTGGACCCGAGACTCCGCCGGATCGATGGGCCGCTCTCCTAGACGCGCTCTCGCAGTCTCCGATCAGAAGGCAGGTTCGACCGAAAGGTCTTCCTGAGAACGCTCCATTGGAATTGATCGAACTAGCAAAGGAAAGCTCGGGAAGAATACCAGCACTTGCCCAGCTGCTCGGAATCGCGATTCCCCCACCCCCGCGGCCACGTAAGAAGATTGCTCCCCCTGACCAAAAAATGGAGCGTGCTACCAAGATTGCTGATGACGCTCAACCGTCAGGTCCTGCGGAGACTGTAGCGGAGATGGCCCGGGAGACTTCTCAGGAAGCCGCCTCAGAGACTGTAGCGGAGATGGCCCGGGAGACTTCTCAGGAAGCCGCCTCAGAGACTGTAGCGGAGATGGCCCGGGAGACTTCTCAGGAAGCCGCCTCAGAGACTGTAGCGGAGATGGCCCGGGAGACTT
>JAJZIP010000245.1 GCA_021810525.1 Actinomycetes bacterium
TGCGCTGGCAAGTCCCGGCGTCGACCAGGAGATCGTTGCCCACGAAAGCGCTACTAGCGGCGTTTCGAGTGGGGCCTGTATCTCATAAGCTTTCGGCATGAGGCGCTCTCTTATCGGTTGGAATTCACACAAGGCGGCCAAGTCGAGCAAGGCTTCGCCAAAGGCGACGTCAGCTTCCCGTGAGATCACCGTCAGGGGCATTCGAATAGAGCTTCTGCGCAAGGAGATCAAAAATATTCACCTCCGTGTCTACCCGCCGGACGGCCGTGTGCGGGTGTCTGCGCCAACTCGGCTTCCGCTCGATTCGGTCGTTGGCCTGATTGAAGAGCGTCTCGAATGGATCCAGGCACAGCAGCTACGAGTCTGCAGCGTTGCCGTACCGACCAGATTCGTTGACGGCGAGATCCACTTGTTTGGAGGGCGAGCCTACAATTTGAGAGTCATCGAGACGCTGGCCACAGAAAGGGTGGCTCTTGTTTTCCCGAATATTTTGGAGCTCCATTCCAGGAGCGGTTCGACCTCCGAGGATCGGCGCAGGCTACTGGAGGGTTGGTACAGGGAGCAGTTGCGATCAAAAGCCGCCCCTTTTTTTGAGAAGTGGGAGAGGATCCTCGGCGTGGAGGCCGCTGAGTGGAGAGTTCGAAAGATGTCCACTCGTTGGGGAAGCTGCAACGTCAAGGCCAAAAGAATCTGGCTCAGCCTGGAACTGGCCAAAAAGTCAGACGACTGTCTCGAGTATGTCGTCGTTCATGAACTCGCTCACTTGCTTGAGCCAGGTCACGGTCCTCGCTTCGTGGCCCACATGGACAGGGCGATCTCCAACTGGAGGGATCTGAAGAAGAAGTTGAACTTGTCGGTTTAGATATCGCAGGACAAGGTCAGAGGGTGTGTCGTTGGAAGGCCGCTTTGCTCTCCATCCGTTTGCCCTGGCATGTGGCTAGGGATCTGCCTTTAGGCTGTACTAGTTGTGCTTACCGCAGAAAACCTTACAGTAGAGGTCGGAGGAAAGCTGATCCTGGAGAGGGTTAGCTTTAGAGTCACGCCCGGGGAAAAGGTCGGCATTGTAGGCCGCAATGGCGCGGGAAAGACATCGATGCTGAAGGTGCTTTCTGGTGACGCTCCTCCATCCGCTGGCAGGGTCGCTGTCAAGGGTGCTCTCGGCTATCTCAATCAAGAGCCAAAGGCTAATGAATCCATTGCCGGTCAGAGGGTGTTGGATCGCGTGATATCCGGCCGCTCGCTCGACAGCCTTGCCGAAGAGCTTGAGAAGGCGAGATTGGCAATGGAACTCGATCCGAGCGAAGCCAACGTTGCCAAGTTCACCCGTCGCGAGGAGATATTCGCTGCAAAAGGTGGCTATCAGGCTGAATCAGAGGCTAAGAAGATCCTTGTCGGCTTGGGCA
The DNA here is from genome assembly GCA_021810525.1 of Actinomycetes bacterium. Lineage (GTDB taxonomy): Bacteria > Actinomycetota > Acidimicrobiia > Acidimicrobiales > Acidimicrobiaceae > SCQM01. The sequence goes on from JAJZIP010000245.1 coordinate 1,404, forward strand.
TCGCAGAGAGCCGCTTCTCTCTCAGCCTCTCACACCTCTCTGGCGGGGAAAGAAGAAGGGTGGAGCTTGCCAAGATCCTTTTTGCGGGTAGTGATGTCCTTCTGCTTGATGAGCCGACGAACCATCTCGATCTTGACGCGAAGAATTGGCTCACCTCGTTCATGCGCACCTACAGAGGGGCAATGATGGTTATCAGCCACGATCTTGATCTGCTAGATGAGGCTATCACCAGGATTTTCCACCTCGAGAGGGGTGGTCAAGACGGTCAGCTGGTTGAGTACAAGGGGACATTCTCTCAGTACAAGAAGGCCAGGGCGGAAGATGAGGAGAGCGCCAGGAGACGCAATAGCCGACTTCAGGGCGAGATCAAAAGACTCGCGATGCAGGCCGATTCCATGAGGCACTCGACCGCGAAGAGGGCGAGAGTAGCCCAGTCTCTCGACAAGAGGGTGGAGAGGCTCGCAAACCAAGTGGACGAGGTGGCAGCGCGGTCCAGAACAAAGGTTGCCGCCAAGATGATCGCACCGCCTCCGAGCGGCCGAGACGTGTTATCGGTATCCGGCCTGTGCAAAGGGTTTGGTCAGGGGAGCGTTTTCGAGGATGTCTCATTCGACGTGTCTCGTTCGGAGCGACTTCTGATAGTCGGGCTGAACGGTGCTGGCAAGACCACACTTCTCAGGCTGGTCACTGGCGAGTTGCAGCCTGATATAGGCCACGTCAGGTTCGGCAGGGATGTCAGTGTCGGGTACTACGCCCAAGAGCATGAGAATCTGGACCCGGATGACACCCCTGTCAATCAGATGAATCAGGCGCTGGGCGGCACAATCACCGAGACCAGGGGTCTCCTTGCCTCCTTTGGTCTTTCCGGAGACGTGATCTTTCAGCCAACCGGGACTCTGTCAGGCGGAGAGAAGACCAAGCTCTCGCTCTCTCTCCTTGTCGCTGGAAGGCACAATCTCCTTCTTCTCGACGAGCCAACCAACAACCTTGATCCAGAGTCGAGAGTCGCTGTCGGCAACTCCCTCGCATCTTGGACCGGGACCTTGTTGGTTGTGACACATGATGAAGCCTTTGCAGAGGCTATCAGGCCCGACAGGGTTCTCATACTTCCTGATGGGCTGGTCGATTACTACGATGACAACTACCTCGAGCTCGTAGCGATGGCGTAGAGCGCCCATTGCTCCTGCGGGTAGACTTATCTCTAGTAAGGTTGTGTTGTGGCTAAAGAAATTGTTGATGGAATCATAGAGATCGATACGCTACTGGGCGGTTGGGAGCATCTGACCGCAGGGTATGTGATCACCGGCGATGCGCCGGTTCTGATTGAAACCGGTTCGCAAAGTTCTCTAAACTCGCTCTTGGATGGCCTGTCCTCCATTGGAGTGGGCCCCAATGATCTTGCCGGCGTTGCTGTCACTCACATTCACCTCGATCATGCGGGGGCTGTGGGCGATGTAGCGAAGGCGTTTCCTAACGCGACGGTCTATGTTCATCCAAATGGAGCGCGCCATCTCGCAGATCCTTCCAGGCTTGTCAACTCTGCAGCGATGGTTTACGGCGAACTCCTGGACGAACTCTACGGGAGGCTGGAGCCGACCGAAGCTTCGAGGATCAAAATTCTTGAGGATCACGAGCGCATTGCCGTTTCCTCTAATAGGTATCTGGAGGCGCTTGATTCGCCAGGCCACGCAAAACACCACCTTGGATATTTCGATTCCGCGACCGGAGTCATTTTCTCGGGAGACGCGATCGGAGTGCTGATACCTGAGCTAGGCGTGCTGAGACCTGCGACACCGCCACCCGATTTCGATCTCGATCTCGTCATTTCTTCGATTGACAAATTCGCCGTTTACAGCCCGATTGCTATCGCGATGGCCCACTACGGCCTATTCACGAATCCTGAGGAGCTCTTGGCAAAAGGCAAGGACGTGGTCACCAGCTGGGCGCACGTTGCGGAGAGGGCATTCAACGAGGACAGAGATATCGAACAGGCCTTGGAACAGGCATTTAGATCAGAGACCGATGGGCTCGATCAGACCTTGGTCGATCGTTTTGACACTCTCAACGGGATGCACTCGAATGCAAATGGGTTGAAAAGATGGCTCGAAATCCGAAGGCAGCACGAAGATTATTCACACTCCTGACCCGAGGATCTGTGTCAGTAAGGCCGTGGGGCACCCTGCGCCCCACGGCCCCAGTTGGCGGAGGGAGTGGGATTTGAACCCACGGTGCCTTTCGACACGACGGTTTTCGAGACCGTTCGATTCGTCCGCTCTCGCATCCCTCCGGCGCACATGCTAGTTGCTGCGAAGCTGTTGAAAGAACTCTGATAGCATCCTGCTAGAAATTTCTTCCAATACCCCTCCGACGATCTCCATTTCGTGGTTGAGCCGCGGGTCGCATCCGACATTGTACAATGAGCCCAGGGCGCCGGACTTGGGGTCGTACGGACCAAAGACGACACGGTCGATTCGAGAGTTTATAAGTGCCCCACTGCACATCAGGCAGGGCTCCAGGGTCACGTATAGTGTGCAGTTGCTGAGTCGCCAGCTCTGAAGTTCTGCCGCGGCGCGACGAATCGCGAGCATCTCCGCGTGACCCGTGGGGTCGTGAGAGGCCTCTCTTTCGTTGTGGCTCCAGGCGATTATCCGTTTGTCCCGTACACATACCGCGCCAATTGGGACATCGCCTTTGATGGCAGCGAGTTCTGCTTCGTACAGTGCTTGGCGCATGAAGAACTCATCCTCAACTAAGGAGTACACCGTTCCGTCGTTCACTAACGCTCCCTGGCTTCTAGTGGACTTTAGAGGTCCAGCCCGGCTATGACTATCTGGGACGTCAACGACGCCCCAGATAACCTAGTGCCACCGCGGAGGGGG
>JAJZIP010000246.1 GCA_021810525.1 Actinomycetes bacterium
AATGTCCGTAGTATCCCAAAGAATTGCGGGGTCACTGGCACAAAATATAGGGTTGGAGCAGGGAACGCCGTTGCACTGGAATGACCAAGGTTGTACGCGGAAGGGAAAGCTTTGTCCACGAGGCTTGCGTACGCCGGAGGCATCAGCGGTCCAAAAAGATTGACGGATGTGACCTGTGACGGCAATTGCAAGAAACCGGAAAAGTCCACCAATGATCTTGAAGGCGGCAAGACATCTCCTGTTAGGGATGTGGCCTGCTTGGAACTGCCTCGAGGAAAGAAATTCGTCGGTACTGCAGTGACGGTTGCAAACAGAACCACCGCAACCGCCAACCAACTACCCCATATGCGGAAGCTGAAATAGAGTGCTCCGGAAAAAAACAGGAGAAAAAGAACGGAACTGATTAAGGCATGGATCGGCTGTGTTCCAGCCTCTAAAAATTGAGTCAGCTTGTTGGCGTCTACAAAATTCCGATAAAGCACTAAGTCCACTGCTAGGCTCAGCGCTGCTGATAATACCAGCTCCAGCCGGGAAAATTGCCCTGCGGTGGATATAACAAAGGCCAGCAGAAGGCACCAAGGTATCCACCACATGAATCCCAAAAATCTGCTCATGACAATGAGATCAAATGGAAAAACAGAAAAGATCTTCGCAATTCCCAATTCGTCACTGAAACCCAATATGCCGACCAATACCAGGGCAACGCCTGGAGTGACAATCCAGAACTTGCAACGATCGTGCCGCCAAACCGCCACTATTGCTAGGATCAGCACTAGCACCAGGAAAGGGCTTCCCAGTATCCAGAGGTCTTGTGACTTAGAGGGATGAGCTGCCAAGGCAACCAAAGAAGGGCCCGTCAGCTTTGGTATCGTCAGACCGCCCAACATATAGCTAGGAAACCTGGATAGATATGACTGCGCGTTGTTCACCCCGAATCCGGCTTTGACAATGGTCAGGGTCGGCAGATAACCACTGGCACCGAAAACGAGTGCCAGCATGCCAGCTATCCCTGCTCCAAGAAGACGGCGTGGCCTACGCTGAATCACCTTGAAGTAGAGGCTGAATCCAATGGCAAATATGACTACCAACACAAAGATCAGGGGTAACACCTCTTGGAAACCTGACAGCGCCAACAAGAAGACTGCAGTAAGAAATCCCAGCCATGCTGCAAATACACGTTTGTAACCGGGATCCAAAACGTAACGCAGTGCCAAGAGCACAAATGGCAAGACCATCAGTGGATTCAACATACCAAGATTGGCCTCGGGTGAGGCAACCCCAGCCAGAGTCGCCACTGCACCCGCCGCTAGACTGGCCGCAAAGCTGAAATCGAGCGAGAATGCCAGCAGAAAAGTTCCATATGCCAGTGCATCCAACCTGATCAGGTTCCAGATCGAATATTGGTTCGGCAGAAGAAGATGTGTCAGAATTTCCGGAAAAAATACCGATACACCCTGAGAAGAGATCAGAGGGATCGCAAAGCCTTGGAAAGGATCGATCATCGGAATCTGAAAGTGAGACCACGCCTCGGCTACAAGTCGCTCAAGGGGAACGGTGATATAACCACCCGCAGTAGGATCGCCGACAAATAGTGGCCCCGATGGCCAAATATTGTTGGTCTTAAGTGACGCGTGGCCAGCTAAGACCGGTGCATAGATCAAAGCTATCAAAACGCTTAGAAATATAAGGCCGCCCAAACGATTGGGCCTGAGCGGAGAGACTCTCTTCCGGTATTTTACGTTCAGCGTTTTCACTCAGTCACTATTTTCCTCTCCAGCTTGCCGACAACTTCTCACAACCCCATACACAATGCGAAAACATTCAGGAGCCGATGGCACGGCTCAAGACATCAAGAGAACAATGCCCATAACTCCTTATTTTGACCGGACAGCAGTTCACTATTTTCGGTCACTTGTTTGCCGATAAATCGTTACCTGCATCAAAGTGGGGAGGCGCATCCTCATCTCTCCCGCTTTCGGGGCCGGATATAAACTCTGGGAACGGCAAAGCCTTTGAGGGTGGGCGTTCAAGGCAGGGAACAAGTACGCCAAAACCGGCCAAAGATACACCGTCAACTAGAAACACCTGGGCAAATGAGGCCAGAGGAGACTGAATGCTCAAGCGCTTACTGTGAGTAACCCAGATAAGGAAGAGTGATCCGTCGATTGCAGTTCCGGCAACTATCGCCGCAATTCCCAGAGCGAGAACATATTTGAACCAGCCTTTTTCCTGAAGGCCTTGCCATCGGGAAGAAGCGAATTCAGATCTATTTGACAGGAAGAGCCCTCCGAGAAACATCTGCAATCCTACTATCATGGCGATGCCGGAAAAAAAGACGGGTTGCCACAAAAGTGACCCGATTCGTAAACCCGTTGGGAAGACAAAGCTGAGCAATCCCACAACAAGGCCGACAGCGAACAAGAGCACCGAAGGAATGATCACCAGACGGGACGGGGCTAACAATATTATTTCGCGCAAGTGCCTCAAACCGTCAGAAAATGTGTCCAGTTTTGATTCGCCGACTCTCGCTCGGTAGAACGTGTCCACCTCTAGAATCCGAAATTGTTTTCGAGCTGCTTTAATCAGCATCTCTGATGCGAACTCCATGCCAGTCGAAGACAGCCCCAGCTCAGATATCTTGTCCTTTCTGAAAGCCCTGAAGCCTGATTGGCTGTCGCTAAGCTCGATCCCTTCGGTAGCCAACTTGACCAACTTCGTCAACACTGGAGTTCCTATATATCTATGAAGAAAAGGCATTGACCGACGGGAATCCAAGATCCGCTTTCCTATTACCAGATCTGCCGTCTCGTCCAGAATCGGCTCTACCAGCTTCAAAAGCCCTGAAAGTTCGTAGGTCAGATCCGCATCAGCCATGACTACGATACTTCCCTGAGCAAAGTCGATTCCAGCTCTAAGGGCACTGCCATAACCGGGTTGAGGCTCTGATATCACCCTTGCTCTGTGGGACAAAGCGACCTCGATCGAGTTATCCGTCGAATTGTTATCGATTACAATGACTTCTCCTCCGAGGCGAGCGGCATGAATTCCGGCGTAGGCTTCGTCCACACAAAGTCCAACTGACTCGCTCTCGTTGTAACAGGGCAACACTACGGATATTGCTACGCCGTTGTGCGAAAAAAAATCATCCTCCATTGACATCCCCAACTGCTAGTCTTCCGCCTGTCCGCCAAAGGTGGATGCGGTTGGATGCTGGATATGAGCAAGCCAGCCAAGTTGAATGTACTCCAGAGCGTACCGATTTACAAAACCTGGGACACCGACCTCAACCCACAGGCGTCAGAACTGCATGTCTCTCCTTAGCAAGGCGGTGGATGAACCTAATTGAGACAAAGAAGAGGCCGACGCGAGTCGCCCGCGCTCAACAGCTCGTGCAGATACCGGGGTCTTTTTTTTCTCATCTGGAGTGCTTGAGATCGAGTGCCGTCCTGAGAATCGTCCTGAGCGAGTGTCCCATCGACAGACGCTCCTGTTCCGCCAGCCTTTCGACCAGCCGGACTTCTTCTCGGTTGTAGAGGGGGAACACCTTCTCGATAATCGACTCCCCAAGTGGGGTAAGACCCACGATGACACGCCGCTTGTCAGAGCCGTGGGGAACCCTCTCACAGAGCTCCCTCTTCTCCAGAGTCTTGACCACCCCTGTCAGGGTCCCCTTGGTGATTCCCGCCCTGGAGGCGACCTTGTGGGACTCAGAATCCCCCCATACCCAGAGCGTGAACAAGACAACGAAAGCGGTAAACGAGAGCTCGTAGTCGGCGAGCACCTCGCGTTCCATATGATTCCTCATGGCGGAAGCCACCCGGTAGACGTTGGAGATGACCCCGAAAGCGACGAAGTCGATCGGCTCGCTACCCACTCGAGCCTGAACATCCTTTTCCGCCTGTATGAAATCTGCGGCACTGCCGTCAGAAAATGCCCATGCCATTTCCTACCCCAACATCACTCGAGACAATATCGTGCTGCCCAGCCGACTCGCTACAAAGGCTACCAGTTCAAGATGGCAGCGGTGGTAAAACACTATCGGCAAAGCCGGCACACTCTGAGCGGAGCGGAACCAATGCCCTTCGCAAACCCGACCGCTAATGACGCGATTCCTTCGGCTCCACAGAAGCCGCCGTGGCTAGCCGGCAAGGCTCCTCGGCCTTGGAGAGACGTCATCCCAATTGGTGACGCCCCATGTCAGCACTAAAAAGTCGGACTCTTCTTCTTGAGTCGAACCGTGATAATGGCGTTCAACAGGAGGAA
>JAJZIP010000247.1 GCA_021810525.1 Actinomycetes bacterium
CCCTGATTCCCTCATCTGTCCTTGCCCACACAACAGCGATATCAGCGATGTTTCCGTTGGTTATCCACATTTTGGTGCCATCCAAGACCCACTCATTTCCGTCACGCTTGGCACGCGTGCGCATACCGGCAGGATTTGACCCGAAGTCGGGCTCGGTCAGTCCAAAACATCCGAGCACCTCTCCCGTCGCCATTTTCGGCAGCCACTGCTGCTTCTGCTCCTCTGAACCAAATGCGTGAATCGCCTTCATGGCGAGCGATCCTTGTACACTCACCAGCGAACGAATTCCGGAGTCTCCGGCCTCAAGCTCGAGACAGGCAAGACCGTAGGCCACTGCACCAGCCCCTGCGCAGCCGTAGCCCTCAAGATGCATACCAAGAACGCCCAATTCTCCAAGTTCAAGAGCAAGCTCTTTGGCTGGAAGCTCTCCCTTTTCAAACCATTCTGCAACATCTGGCTTGATGCGCTTCTCGACATACTTGCGGATGACTCCCCTGATCTCGCGTTCCTCATCAGTCAGCAGCCCGTCTATGTCGAATAAGCCTTCTGGTGTTTGGGTTGTAGTCGCCATTTTTCTCCCGGTAGTCAGTTTCACATTCCTGAAAATTGCAGTAGTCCAGCTAGGACAAGATCTCCTTCAAGTTTCGAGCAAATACCTCTTCCGCAGCCCTCACCACGCCGAACCATTCAGGCCTGCAGCATGAACCTTATAGGTACCCCATCTGTTGCCCAGAAACCCTGAAGCCAACTAGTTACAGCTCTCCCATGTTTGTCCTCGTTGCGAATCTTTACCAACATTTGTCGCCTGGAACTGAATCCTTGAGCGTCATCACCAATACTACCCAAATAACCCTTGCTAAAGCCAAACCGAGATCATTCCCTGAAGATATTGTCAGCAACAGGAATCATACCAGAACCAGCCAGACCAAAAAAATAAGCACAGCTGCCATTGCACAGACGCATGTTCATTGGGCTTCACGGCTGTGAACACTCAATCTCACCCGCTAAAATTAGCGCCTGGTTTCGTTCGATTTCACCACCTTTCCGCAAAAGAGGACCTTGACCCGTGGATCCGCATTGGGCATAAGTAGTCGTCCCAGGGCCCTCGAAAAAGCAGACAAAGAGAGGGCCAAAAACAGAAGAGGTGCCCTACGTACAGGGAAACCTTCTCTCTGGCGGCTGGATGTGCGCTCACAGCAAAGTTGAGCTAGGCTCGCTGTGAACTCGCAAATGGAGGATACAACAACAATGGCCAACGTTCTCACTGAGGCACGTTGCTGCACTCGAAACAGCCCTCAGCTGTGCAATGTGGTGCGGCACGGGGAGGGGATGCGTCATGAGTAAGGTGCTCTCGCTTCCCGAAGCTGTAGATCGTTTCGTTCCCGACGGCGTGGGACTTGTTACCGTCGGTGGAATGCACCTTCACAACAATCCGATGGCATTGGTCAGAGAGGTGATCCGGCAGAACCGCAGGATTAAGAGGCTTCTGACAAGCCCGTGTGGGGCGCTGAATGCGGAGCTTTTGATCGCCGCCGGCCTCATCGACGAAATCGCAACCTCATACGTCGGCTTCGAGCACATCGGACTTGCGCCGTGTTTCCGAAGGGGAATCGAATCCGGATCCCTCAAGATTCTCGAGTGTGACGAGGCCTATATAACCCATGGTCTTTATGCGGGAGCTGGCGGCTTGCCATTCGTGGCGTTGCCCAAGGGCATCGAATTCACCGATATCCCAAAGGTGAACAGGGAGAACTACTCCTTCACCACAGATCCATTCACGGGCGAAGAGGTCCCCGTCGGCGCTCCGCTAAAGCCAGATGTTGCACTTCTCCATGCCTACCAGGCCGATGCGCAAGGCAACGCAGTTGTGGCGGGAGCTCACTTCGTCGACCGTTACATGGCCCTCGCGTCTAAAACCGTGTTGTTGCAGGTTGAACAGCTAGTATCGACAGAAGAGATCTCCAAGCATCCGCAGGGAACCACAATTCCTGGATTTTTAGTCCACGCTGTCATCGAGGCTCCAGGTGGCTGCTACCCCACCGCCTCACATGGTGCCTATGAATTTGACCATCAGGCAATAGTCGAATACTTGGGGATGGCCAAGGACGACGACGGTGCACAGGGCTATGTCAGCCAATTTGTGACAGATCTTTCAGAACACGAATATCTTGAAAAGGCGGCCGAACGCCTTGAAAAGCTACGTTATGGCAGCGGACCCCTGGCGGTTGCTCTGCCGGACCGGAAGGGTTGATTCGCCATGACAGTTATATCTGACAGCTCATTGACGTTCTCCCGCAGCGAACTGATGGCCGTTGAGCTCTCCAAGCGGCTCCGCAATGATGACGTGACGGTTATGGGAACTGCGAGCGCCATTCCTCAGATCGCATGCAGGCTCGCCCAGTTGACACACGCTCCCGACCTTTTCTCAATTGCAGGTGGAACCTGCTCCGTAAACCCTCATCTGGCTCCGGTCGTGCCTTCATGCGGAGACTACGATCTTCTTCGTGCAGATACCTCCCTTTCTCTCAATGACGTAGTTCTGCTGGAGGGTCGCGCGGACGTCTTGACTGTGTTTTTTGCCGGAGGACTCCAAATCGACGCATACGGAAACTGCAATCTGGTGGCCGTCGGCGATTACTCACACCCAGCGCTACGCGGGCCAGGCACGGTCGGACTCCCGTTCCTCTCCCGTGTAGGCCGCATTCTCATCTATACCCAGTCACATAACGCTCGCACATTTGTCGAACACGTTGACTTCCTGAGTGGGCCAGGCTTTCTCCAAGGTCCTTCCTCGTGGCAAGCTGCGGGCCTCCCCGGGGGAGGTCCACAACTCGTTGTCACCCCTCTTTGTACGATGGGCTTCGATCCCGACACACTTCGCATGCGGCTCGAGACGGTTCATCCCGGAGTAGAAGTCGATCAAGTACGTGCCGCCACTGGCTTCGAGCTAATAATCCCCAGCTCGATCCCAGTCACTCCGGAACCCACCACTGAACAACTTTCAATACTAAGAAAACTAGATACAAATGGACTCTTGAAAGGAAAATAGAAGATGCCATTCAACGGAAGGTTTCAAGGAAAGACTGCAATCGTCACTGGGGCAGGAAGCGGCGTTGGTCGTGCCATGGCGCTTGGTCTTGCAAATGAAGGCGCCAGTGTGGTGATCGCCGACCTCTCGGCAGAAAGAGCGGAGGGCGTCGCCAAAGAAATCACCTCTACGGGTGGATCTGCTCTTGCCGTCGATGTCGACGTGGCTGATGCGGGACGTGTTCGTGAAATGGTGGCTAAGACCATCAACAAGTTCGGAAAGGTTGACATCCTGATCTCCAACGCGGGCTGGGATAAGGTCATGCCATTCGTCGATACAGACGAGGGACTTTGGGACCGTGTCATCGATATCAACTACCGCGGCCATGTCGCTTGTGCTCATGCCACCGTTCCACACATGATCGAAGCTGGCTCTGGCAAGATAGTCTTCATTGCTTCAGATGCCGGGCGGGTAGGCTCCAGCGGCGAAGCCCTCTACTCTGGCGCAAAGGGCGCTGTAATAGCATTCTCAAAGGCAATTGCCCGAGAGACTGCCAGAAAAGGAATCAACGTCAACTGTGTTGCCCCCGGCCTCACGGACACTCCAATGCTGGCTGAAGTAAGTGAGGGCAACGAGAAGCTCATGGGCGCCATCATACGCTCGATACCATTGGGCAGAGTGGGCACCCCCGAAGAGGTGGCAAAAGCGGCACTGTTCCTGGCCTCCTCCGACGCCGACTACATCACGGGACAGACTCTCAGCGTAAATGGTGGACTAAGCATGGTCTAGAGTGCGCCTACGGACAACTCACAAACAACATAGCTGGCGGGTTGGAAATTACTTCCCAACCCGCCATTTGCGTCATGCGCCGAATAGATCAGCGCGACATCTCAAGGTAAAACGCTCTTCGTCAGGCCACTCGCTGGAGTGAAGTCGGACGCTCGATCGTTTCGGCTTCGTCATTGAGCTTTCTGCCGAGACCGGTGAACATTCCAAGAATCTCACTGAAGACCTCGGATACGCCACCAAGGATCATACCGGTCAACGTGATTGCGAGCCATTGTGCTCGCATTGGCACGTTCCAGAGCTGCCAGAGGTTGAAGTTGATGGCCCAAGCAAGTCCAACGCCAAGTGCCACCTCGAGCAGAGGGAAGACCGAAATCTTCATCTTGTCCCGAAGAACACCAAGAGGACCTTCAACCCAGCGGGCTACGCTCATT
>JAJZIP010000248.1 GCA_021810525.1 Actinomycetes bacterium
GTGGCCATGTGGATCGGGTCGGTGCGCTTACGCATCATCGCCGTCTCCCCAATCGCATCCGTCTCCCCTGGCATCCGAATCGTAGGTATAGCGATCCTCATAATCCTCGAAGTTGTCGATTTCATCGTCTTCGCCAGATTCCTCGAACGTGTGTTCGGTCCGAGAGGGCCCTGAAGGCCGTTCTGGGCGGGGTTTATGAATTGGAGTAGGGAAACCTCCATCTTCCGTGGTTTCGCTCCCGATCAGCACACTGGCGGCTGTCTGGACGGCAGCCACATCTTCCCGTGGCAATTGCTCTTCGATTTCAGCCTCGGAATATTTCTCGTCGTGATGCGTGGTTGAAACCTGGTTGTCTATCCGTTGTGACGGGGAGAGCGCTGTAGTCGCTTTTGGGGCGGGTTTATGAATCGGGGTAGAATGTACCTCTTCCGTGGTTTCGGACAACAAAGGCAATCTGAAGGCATCCACAGAGAGATTCGGGTTCTCTCTTGCTAGTTTGGCTAGGATTTCAGCCTCGAATTCCCTGTGAACCCGATACTTATCTGACCCCTGGTTGTCAACTTGTTCCGGTGTTAGCGAACTCCAGTACTTTGCCAGTGCCGAAGGCGTCAACACCCAGTCGGGGTGTAGCTTCTTGTAAATTGCGGCCTTCTCCCAGACCTCATCGGGCGTTTTGCAAATTGGACGAATCTCGGACGTGGCCTTCGCAATCATTGCTGCACTTGATTTGGTCAACTGCGCGAGATCGTGTCCGCAAGCCTCCGCCATCGCGTCAAACAGTAAGTCCCGCTTCCGAGGTTTGGTGGTCTTTCCATTGGCGGTCAGCGGAGCTATGCCGGCATCGTTCGTGTTTTCCGAAGACTCTTCACCGATTAGCCCAGGAAGGGTTTGTGACTTATCAGATTTTTCGCGCTCAGCGTAAAGTTGAGTTAAATCTTGGGTTAACTTACGTTCCCTTGAGTTTATATATAGAGAGGATGCCGTATTTGTCGGGTGTTCTGTTTCATTTGTCGGGTGTTCTGTCCCAAATGTCGGGTGATCACCCGACAGGTTGTCGCCTGTTATCTCCTGAACACCCGACAGGTTGTCGCCTGTTATCTCCTGTCGAGTTGGCATCATGAAGCGGTATTCATTTGTTTTTCCCGGCCCGTGACGACCATCAACTACTTCGAGATAGTTGTCCTTGACCAAGCGTGCTTTTGCTCGCTCGACAGTACGGGTGGAGCAGCGTGCCTTAGCTGCTAACGCTTCTTCACTGAGCCAGAATCGGTTGTCATATAGATCATTGGCTATATCGGCAATTGCGAGATGAACTGTGAAAAAAATTCCTGTATAGGGTGAGTTCTCGTATACCCAGGTCGTGGCTTTTACGCTCATGATTTCCAGTCCTCCCTCCTGCTTGATTCTTGCGGTTGCCTAGTTGGAGGCATCAGAAATCGGTACGCGTTGGGTTTTCCAGGCCCATGACTGCTCTCAACCATTTCGAGGTAGCCATCTTCGACCATGCGTGTTACTGCCCGCTGGATCGCACTTATGGAGCAGTTGGCCTTGGCCGCCAGCATTTTCTCGCCGAGCCAGAACTTATTGTCGGATAGATCGTTTGCTATATCGGCGATAACGAGATGGATGATTCGGAGCTCCCCAGAATATGGAGACGACTCGAAGACCCAACTCATGGCCTGGGCGCTCATGAAATACCCTCCTTGTGCGTTTCGGTACCATCACTATCCATCAAAACCTCCTTTTCGAAAATCCACTGCTTTATATGTATGCACTCAAAACAGATCTTTTTTTGAAGGGGTTTCAGCGCCGCTAAAAGCTGGAAAATTTCGAGATGTGAAGCTCGTGCATACATATAAATAAGTACATATTGTCCAACCGATTTAGAAATCGGTGAACATGGAGGAGCATCATGCTGACACGTCACTTCACAAAAGGGATGGACGGACCTTATTCCGGCATCAAATGGGAATACCGCGATATCTCTATCACCCGACCAGACGGCTCCGTCGTCTTCGAACAGAAGGGCGTGCATGTGCCCTCGTTTTGGTCACTAAACGCATCAACAATTTTGGCGCAGAAGTATTTCAGGGGAGCCTTGGGTACTCCCGAACGGGAACATTCCCTTGTCCAGGTCATTCACCGTGTTGTGCAGACAATTACCGCTCGTGGTGTTGTAGATGGATACCTGGTAGATGACGAGCAAGCAAAGATATTCATGGATGAGCTGAGTTACATATTGGTTCATCAATTGGCATCGTTCAACTCGCCGGTATGGTTCAACATTGGAGTCGATGGTGAAAAACAACAGTCATCTGCTTGCTTTATTCTTTCCGTTGACGACACGATGGAATCCATTTTGAACTGGTATCGGGAAGAAGGACTTATCTTCAAAGGTGGTTCAGGATCAGGAGTCAATCTATCTAAAATTCGCTCATCCAAGGAACTGCTAAAAGGCGGTGGCACTGCCTCTGGGCCAGTGAGCTTTATGCGGGGAGCGGATGCTTCAGCAGGAACCATCAAATCAGGCGGAAAGACTAGAAGAGCTGCGAAGATGGCCATTCTCGACGTGTCGCATCCAGATATTGAAGAATTTATCTGGTGCAAAGCAGTAGAGGAGCACAAGGCCAGGGCACTCAGAGACGCTGGTTTTGACATGGGTGTTGACGGTAAGGATGGATTTTCCGTCCAGTACCAAAATGCCAACAACTCAGTTCGGGTCAGCGATGAGTTTATGGAAGCCGTACTTGAAGATAAAGAATGGCAACTACTGGCAGTACAAACAGGCGGAGTAATTCGCACCATGCGCGCCCGTGACCTAATGCGCCAGATTGCCCAGGCAGCGTGGGAATGTGCTGATCCAGGTCTTCAGTTCGATACCACAATCAACCACTGGCATACCACGCCAAAAGCAGGGCGGATAAACGGATCGAACCCGTGCTTTACCGGCGACACCTTGGTTGCTACGGCAGATGGACGAAATGCAGTGCGGATAGACGAACTCGTCGGCACTGAAACACCAGTTTATGCCAAGGACGCAAATGGAAATACGGTGATCAGGACCATGCGCAATGTTCGTATGACTAGATCGAATACACCAATAGTCAGAGTTCATCTTGATGACGGGACTTGGGTAGATTGCACTCCAGATCATCAGTTCATGCTCAGTGGCGGTTCATACGTTTCGGCTTCTGAGCTGAAGCAGGAAGACAGCCTGAAGCGGTTCGATTCCGAAGAGTCCCGATACCAAGCAATACCCGTCAACCATAAGGTAGTGTCAGTAGAACCGGCTGGATATGCTGACGTTTTCGACGGCGAGGTAGACGAGCTACATAACTTTGCGGTTGTGACCTCGGTGTCGGGAGATATTCGTACAGGAACGTTATCTGGAGTATTTGTCCATAATTGCAGCGAATATTTGTCACTTGACAATTCATCCTGCAACCTTGCCTCGTTGAACCTGTTGTCTTTCTTGAACGATGATGGTTCGTTCGATGTTGAGTCCTTTTTGCATGTGAGCCAGTTGATATTTACCGCCCAAGATATTCTCATCAATCACAGCGACTACCCGACTGAGGCCATAGCGGAAAACACTCGGTCTTATCGTCAGCTAGGACTGGGCTATGCCAACCTTGGAGCGCTTTTGATGACTTTAGGGTTGCCTTATGACTCAGATGGAGGAAGGGCGCTTGCAGCGACTCTTACGGCTCTTATGACAGGGGTGGCTTACAAGACTTCGGCTGAACTAGCAGCACGGCTTGAACCTTTCCGTGGATACGCAATGGATGCCGAATCAGTGCTTCAGGTGCTTGAAATGCACCGAGACGCAATGGGCAAGATCGACGACAAGCTGGTTTCGCCGGATCTGTTCTCATCTGCTACCCAAATCTGGGATGAGACTCTGGAATTAGCTCGCAACTATGGCGTCCGTAATGCCCAGGCTACGCTACTGGCACCGACTGGAACTATCTCGTTCCTGATGGACTGTGACACTACTGGGGTCGAGCCAGCTTTCTCTCTTGTTTCGTATAAGAAACTCGTTGGTGGAGGAAATATGGTTCTTCCCGTTCAGTGCGTTGAAGCAGCGCTTGTACGACTTGGCTATAGCGAGTCTGATCAGCAAGCTATTCTTGAGGCAATAGTGAACGGCAGCTCTTTAGCGTCAGAACCTCATCTTCTGCCAGAGCACCGTTCAGTTTTTGCGACTGCTGTTGGAGAGAACTCCATTTCA
>JAJZIP010000249.1 GCA_021810525.1 Actinomycetes bacterium
GCAAGTTGATTTTTACGGAGCGACACACCAGCGGCATCTTCAACGGATGCGCAACATGCAACCCACTCGGGCCACTCAGATTCGAGAAATGCTTCAAGGTGGTCCCCGAAGATCGCAACCGCTTCACCGACCTCCTGTGTTGGGAAGTCCACTTCGTCCAGACCGAAGTATTTCAAGAGCTTTCGATTTGTGGCGATGTGCGACGCTCGATCGTCCTCAATCTTTTCTTTGGTCTTACCGTTGGCCTTTGCTCGCTCCTCAAAGCCAGAGTCTGAGTCAAATACCGCGTAGGTTGGAATCCCGAGGCTCCTCAAGATCGCGTGGGCCAATGCGATAGATCCCTTGCCATTGGCTGGGACAACAGCAAGCCCTTGAGACTCAAGCTTCGCAGTTCCATTTCGATCGCCAATACCATAGAACACAGCCGACTCAGTCGTGCCCTCGACGACTAGCGCTTTTGAAGCGAACAGTGCAGCAGAAAGTTGTCCGACCGTGAAGGTATCGAGTTGCCGATCCACGACGTCGAGATCGACCACGTCAGTGAGCATAGACTTGACGTCATTGACGGAGGCCGAGTGTACGGTCACTACAGGCTGATCCTCTCTAGTGCGCGTCAAACGACGCACTTGGTCAAAGTGGCGGGCTTCAATAAAATAAGGGCTGTGTGTGGCATAAATAACTTGAATTCGCTTGTCTCGGTCGTCAGCCAATGATCGAAGAATACGCGCAAATGCTTGAGCTTGCGTAGGGTGCTGGAAGAGTTCCGGCTCTTCGATTGCGAGGCAGATAACTCCCTCAGTAGATGCGGCAACTGACTCAGCGAGCACTTGAAGGGCTGAGATCAGAAGTGTTCGTTGGAAGCCGTGGCCTTGGCGTTCAACTGCTGTCTCTGTCGCCCCATCAAAAACAGAAACATTGAATGTCGTCCTTGGTGCCTTCAACTCGACGTCAGATGGGGCAACTTGAATCGTTCGCCCTGGTGAGTACGTCGAGATGACACTGTTGAGCTGAGTTTTAATTATCTCAAGTTGCTCGGCGAATTTCTCGGAGTAGACCTTCTGCTGTGCAGCTCGACTTTCTTCTACGATCTTGGCGATGTCCTCGTCTACAACCGCACGATCAACTGATCGCTCAAGAATCCTTCCAATGATGCTCGCTTTGGCGTCCTGAGCTTCCTCGCTAGCCCGGAGATCTCCGGTCACTAAAACAAAATCGAAAAGTCCACTCATCTTTCCGTTACTGTTGAAGCCGAAGAAGTTGGTCTGGAGATTCTCAGGTGCTTCGACCAGCTGGTCAATATTATCCGTCTCCCAGGCGACCATCGTTTCGTTGGCCACATCCTGATTTGTCCAAGCCGGAAGCTCAAGTGTCGGATCTGACGTCCTAAGAGCGTTGTATGCGGTCCTTTTCTCGCTGGCAGAGTTGCAGCCTCTGATCTGGTTGAATGCTGGGTAGCCTTTGGCATTGGCTGAGAGAGACTCAGAACCATTGGGATGCCACCGTTTCCAAGCAGTGAATGTCGAAGCATTACCTGGTGCATATTTGCCCAACGCCTCGCGATCCTTGTCTGTGAGGTCGGAGAACGTAACTTGCACTTCAATACCTTCATCGACAGCACCAAACGAGCAATCTTTCTGCGTCAACTCGCCACCCCTAGCACCGTTGAAAAACCAATCAAGGCCTCGGAGAATTGTTGACTTTCCAGTGCCGTTGGGCCCGATAAAAGTTGTCACCGAGTCAAAGCCAATGGTGACCTCTTTTAGAGTACGGAAATTCTTGATCCTAGCGGACTTGATTTTCAACTTTCCACCTCCAAATTTACAAAGAGTTCGGCTTGTTGAAGAACCTGCTCGATTGCTCTCTCTTCAAGGTCCGGCGGATAGCCGTACTTCGCAAGCAACCTTCGAATCCTCACGCGCATTTTGACCCAGACCGACACCATTAAACTCCAGTCGATCATTGCACTCTCTTTTATCGTAGTCACAAGCTCGTCGCCAATCGGGCGAAGAGTTTCATCACCAAAATCCATAACGGCAGCTTTGTTTTGAACGACCGCGTCGTAGAACGCGATTCGGCATCGTTGAGCCCGAACTCCTTCGCTCAAGAAGATCCATCACGCATCTCCTTTGCGATTATGACCAGTTCGGCAATAATGTGAGCGCTCGGCAGAGCGTTATTCGTATACCTGTGAATTGCATCCTCATTTAGAATAGCTCCAGAGGCTCGAATTAAGTGTTCCAGTTGATCTTCGGTCATGCCACCCATTTTCTCTGAAATGTCACCAATACTTCTGCGCGCTCCTTGGGTGTCAAAACTCCAGCAAATGGTGAGCTGCTCCTCATGTCTATGGCATGTTGCTCGGGAGATGGCATCAGGTCATATAGGGCCGTTAATCCAGCATCTGAGGTCAGTGCATCATCTATTAGCTTGACCCATTCTGCAAGATAGACGCCATAGGGACGTTCGTTGAAAACCATATAAGCCCAATCCCTGGCTTCTTGCAAGTAGAGTTGCCGATCCGATGACCGCGATAGTTTCGCTTGAATGGCTTGGAAGGGTGCCAGGCTTTTTGCATCTTGTCGCTGAAGTGAGTATTCTCGCCCTAATCTGCCGAGTGTCGTTGCTATTCCCAGACAAACACACAAATTTACCACTTAAAGTTTAGTTACCACCAGAAGTCGGACAATACGGTATCCCATTTTGCACGGCACACGATATCCCAACCAGATATTTCGTAGGCATTGCAGAACTCGTGTATGGCGTTCCGGTGATGGTTTCCACCTTTGTAACTGGCACTGATGAAGTCACTGAGCCATTTACCGTAGTGACCTTGTTGTAGCTCACAGTGGCGCTCCAAGATGGAACTAGAACGAGCTGCACCGACTGCTGTGCTACGGCCCACTGATCGAATGTGGTCGTCGGCAAGATCCCAGGATTCACGTTGCAGATACCTTGGCCTGAGAAGAAATTGGCATATTCCCACGGCGATCCCGAATAATCAGGAAACGATGGACTTGTGGGAGGTATCAACGGCGTTGTTGGAGTCGAACAAAATGAACCATCAACAATCTGCCCAGTAGTCGTGTTTTTTATTTCGGGCTGGACACCAAGCAGTGTTTCATTGCTGAGATGGATATTGCTGTCCGTAACCTTGGTTACGACTGACTCCGCGCTGGTGTTGTACCCCACAACTTGCCAAACGTAGTAGGTATAGGTTTGCCAATGGCTCGTGTTGACCCAGTATTGGTAACTTTGCCAATGGCTCGTGTTGACCCAGTATTGGTAACTTTGCCAATGGCTCGTGTTCACCCAATAGGAATAGGTTTGCCAGTGGGCTGTGGAAATCCAGTGATAGTCTGAAGCCCAGTGAGCGGTAGATACCCAGTAGGAATAGTACTGCGTATAGCTTGTGTTTATCCACTGGTAGTAATATACCCAATAACCACTGACCCATTGCCGCCCCATGAAACAAGGCCCGCCATACCCATCCGGGTTATAGACACATGTCCAATAACCCCCATGCCAGTAACTGGCAGGGGCCCAGTACCCGCTATACACAGTGTGCCAACCAACTTGCCAGTAACCAGTCTCGGCCCACCAGGTATGCAATTGCCAATATCCGCTATTGACCCAAGTCTGACCTGTAGCCCAATATCCGCTCGAAACCCAGTATTGACCTGTAGCCCAATATCCGCTCGAAACCCAGTATTGGCCAGTAGCCCAGTACCCGCTCGAAACCCACTGTTGACCCTGGTATGCAACATTTCCGTAAACAGGCGTGATTACTGTTTGCTGCGACGTGGTATTACTCACAACTTGTCCAGGGATATGACCTGATCCTCCAGCTTGGGGGACAACGTTATATTCAGTTGGGGTGTTTACCCACATAGCGTTATTTGGAAACATGGAAGCGCCCTGAATCCCAGGGCCACTTCCATTCAAATTCAATGTTGCAGCATATGCAGTTGGTGAAAAGACAAGACTCGCCAAAAAAACTATTGGCAATACAGCAACCATCAACAGTTTTCGTCGATGGTTGCCTTGCCGTTTCAGATCATTAAAGTTACCCTGGCTCATCTCATCCCTATTTCTACTATTGGCTGTAGCTAGTGCAGCGTTCCTTATCTATATGTATGCACCAGCCCAATTCATCTAACGGAAAGCCCCACACGAAGTAGTGCCTTTGT
>JAJZIP010000250.1 GCA_021810525.1 Actinomycetes bacterium
CCCGAGCCGGGTAAAAAACAATCGAAAACCACAGACCACGACCACTGCTGCCAGTCACAATCTCCTAATCACCGATGGTCATCCCAACCGGAGCCGATCGGTGGATCCAGGCTTAGATTGCCCCCTGGCCGTAGGTGGGGATGAATAGATCGTCAACTGGAACTGGCTCGGCTATCAGATCCTGGTCGACGAGGTATGTCACCAATGCCTCAAGCGTGGACCTGTTCTTTTCAAGGCCGTACGGCCAGGGATCGCCTTCGAAGGTGTCGAAAATTTCGTCGATATCTCGCATCAGCCAAGGCGTCATGTACTTGAGTGCCCGAAGGTTGTACATCTTTTTCAGTGCAATATTCTTCGATTCCACGAAAGCGTTGTAAAGACTGGTGGCAACGAACGGGTAGCGTTCGTATATATCCTTTTTGATCGCGATGAGATGCATTATGGGATAGACTCCAGTGCGCCTGTAGTACTCTTTCTCGAGTTCTACATAATCAGGGAAGAGCCGGTCAACATTCGGGTTCGTTCTAATTGATTCCGGTAGGCTGGTCCCGATGGTTCCGTCGATCGATCCTTCGTCGATCAATTCGCTCAGCGACTTTCCAGAGCGGTTGACCTCAATGTTAGCGGGTTTAAGAAGTGGGAGAATTGTAGGATTCCCATGGCTTCCTACCGTATTTACAGCGCCTTCCACCCATTTGATACTTTTTATGTCCACACCGCATTCGTGCTGAAGGTATCCACGGATAAATATGGCTGCGGTTATGGTGTAAAGGGGAACGCCGATTCTGCGGCCCTCGAGATCCTTTGGAGAGTTGATTCCGCGATCCGTTCTGATCGAGATGAAGCCCGTTCGGAACGCCCTTGAGGGAAAGACCGGGATCGCCACGAATGGGCACTCCTTGCGTGCAAAGCGCTGAATGAACTCTGAACTCGAGTATTCCGAGACGTCGAATTCAAGTCCGCCTGACATTCGGTCAAAGATTACCCTGGGCTCGTCGAAGTGCATGAAGTTGAGTTCGATGCCATCCGGCTGAACCTCTCCGGTGTAAAGTGCCTGCATCCTGTCGTAAAGTGCTGAGGCAAAGGAGAGCTTGAGTTTCGACATTTGTTTCCCCCTGTAGGTCGATGTTGCTTCTTAGATTAGCCATCTGGTGGTTCCCTGTAAAAAAAAAGTCATTACTGGTTTGAAAATGTGGGTCCCACTAGCTACTCTTCGTCTTGGACCCGGTTTTGGAGAGTCCCAACTCCCTGCACCTCTACTTCGACGAGGTCACCTGGGACAAGATACTTCGGTGGACTCATGTGCGCTCCTGCCCCGACTGGAGTTCCTGTGAATATGAGATCTCCCGGCAAAAGAGTCGTGAATGTGCTTATGTAACTGATCAGTTCTTCGAAGGGCCAGAACATGTTCTTGGTCGAGTCGTTCTGACGCATTTCCCCATTGACCCTTGTGGTGATGGTTATATCTTGCGATGGGTCCGCCTCGTCTCTGGTGGCGATCCAAGGCCCCATGCTTCCTGACCGCTCGAAGTTCTTTCCTTGTGTGATGTTCTTGGTTCCGTGTTTCACCCAGTCCCTAACGGTCCCTTCGTTGCCGGCTGTGATGGCGGCAATATGCTCGTTAGCCTTGCCTCTTGGAATGTGACGACCTGGGGTGCCCATCACAAGGACAACTTCGCCTTCATAGTCGAGCTGATCGGACACCTTTGGTCTGGTTATGGCCTCTCCTGGTGCGGCAAATGAGGAGGGAAACCTGACAAAAAGATTCGGGTACGCTCCTCTGTTGAGGTCACCTTTGTACTCTTCTTCCCGCTCCGGATAGTTGATTCCAACGCAGATGATCTTTTCCCCGCCTTGAACTGGCATGCGGAGTCCCACGTCGCCGAGCGAATAATCAGGCATCTCCCGGTGGAATCTTCTTGCTGCCTCCACCGAATCTGAACGCAATAGTTCGAGTAAAGAGCCTTGTTCCAGTCGTTTTCCAAGGTCGATGACGCCGTTGTCTTCCGAGATTATTCCATATGAGTCGCGGCCGCCGACGTTGAACGATGCTAGTCGCATTGATCTCTCCCTCTAGTTAGTGAATTTCTGGATTGGATATAGTCGCGATGAAAGCTGGGATATTGCGTTACGAGGAGGTGCAGCCCCAACCGGTGCTGGGGCTGCACAGATCCCTAGAGGTCTAGCTGGACCACGTTCCCGTCCTTATCCCTGCCCTGGGCACGGTACTGTCCGATGTTGCGCATCAGGGCTGCATCGGAAACACTGTAGAGGATTGCCTCCTTGTCCGAGAGATTCACGTGCCTGCGCCAGAGGAAATTTGGAACGGCAATGACATCATTTGGCTTCCAGTCGAATTTTTCGCCGTTGATTTCGGTGTAGCCCTCTCCTTCCATGACAACGTAGTAGCCGCTGGAAGTCTCTCTTTTGAGCTGGGTCGCCTCGTTCGGTCTGAGCAGCTGGGCGCCGTAGCGCAGAGTTGGGAAGACCGACTCGCCGGTTACGGGATTGACGAGTTCCATCTGAATGGCCTCGTAGGGATCGCCAATCTCATCTTTTAGTTCGATGAGGGTGTTTCGGATGTCGATGCCGCTGTAGTGGAAGAGCGGTGTGAGTCTTTGACTGAATCCGCGCTGATGAGAGACGAAGGTAGGCCTTAGTCCGCCGTTGTTGTAGAGCTTCTGGGAGTATCCGTCTACGTGTCTAACGGGCTGGACCCTGTCTGTTGTTCCAAAGGCAGCCTGGTAGTCTTGATCGACCCATGCGCAGTCGAGGTACTCCATGAGAGGCCAGTCGAGGGTGTCGATCCAGATGACCGGTTCATTCCCATCATTTCCGTGGTCATGCCATGTACCATTTGGTGTAAGTATGACGTCTCCGCGACGGGCTTCGCAGCGCTCACCCTCGATGTTGGTGTATCCACCGTTGTCGGTGAGAATTGTTCGGGAGGCATTTGGGCTGTGTACGTGTGCCGGTGCTATGTCGCCAGGGTTGTAGATCGAGATCGAGCACCTGATGGTGTTGGTCACCTGGATCCTTTCGGTAAGACCTGGATTCATTAGCACAATGCTCTGCCGGTCAGCAAACTCGACAGGGGCAACGTCCGCGCCAGCGGCTATCTGTGATATCTTCCCAAGATATGAACGATAGTCGCTCCACCTCCAACGATAGGGAAGCGCTTTCAGCTGGTTCTTGCCGACCTGACCAGAAGCTAGCTTGCCTCGGTCGTCAGCTCCTGCTGTTCGGAACCATGGCTCCTGGGCTGGCGCGTTCTTCTGGGTTCTGATCCAGAACTGGAGTTCCTTCGCCTCAGGATTTAGCGATTCCATCTGGTCACGGGCGCTGATCTTTTGATCTTCAAGCGATTCCGTAATCGGGCTCACGATTTGTTCTGTGTCTTGCTGGACTGTCATTTATTTCGCTCCTTTCATTGTCGATTCTTTCATTTCTCTGGTCTCTTCTAGTTTTGAGCACTGTAGGGTCGGTCGAGGGCGCGCACTCTTACAGGAACTCCAAAAGGGTCGAAAGGAACTCTTTCGGATTTTCCAAATTGCACAGGTGGCCTGCCTTTGAAACCGCCTTGAATTTCGCATTCGGTACCGTTTCGCTTAGAGCACGGGTCCCACCCACGACGGCGTCGTGCTCTCCGGCTAAGAAAAGGGTTGGGACCGCAAGGCTTGCCAGCCCCGGGCGGAGGTCAAACGTGGCAAGCGCGTGTGCTGCTCCAATGAAGCCGCGGGCCGGGGTTTTGCGGATCATCTCGGCAACCTTGTCCAAGAGCGGATCTTTGGATTCGAGTGTATCTTTTGTGAACCATCGGCCCAGCGTCTCAGATACGATCGATTCCATTCCTTCGGTCGAGACCGACTCTATCCTGTGCAGCCACTGCTGGGCAGATGCAGGACTCGCCGAGGGACCGCAATCGCACACAATAAGCTTCTCGACCATTTCAGGATGCCTCTTGGCAAGGGTGAGAACGGTCATTCCACCCATCGATATTCCGACGAAACTCGCCTTGGTTATATTTAGGGACTCCAGGAGTTTGAATAGGTCATCTGCGATCATGTCTATCGAATATTCACCCTCGGGGACATCGCTCAATCCGTGCCCCCTATGGTCATATCGCAAAACCTGGAAACGGTCCTCGAGCCGAGGGACCTG
>JAJZIP010000031.1 GCA_021810525.1 Actinomycetes bacterium
TGATCCACTGGTTCCCAATGCAGAAACTATCGAGGCAATGAAAGAAGCACGACGGGGTAATCTGCCATCGTTTGCAACAGTTGCGGAACTTATGGCAGATTTGAATGCGTCTGATTGAGACTACCAACGCTTTCAAACGCGATTACAAGCGAGAAGCAAAGGGGAAACATAGACTCACCCTGGAAAGTGACTTCACCGATGTTGTGCAATCCTTAGCTAATGACGAGCCTTTGGAACAACGATATCAAGACCATCCGCTTACGGGAGAATGGAGCGATCATCGCGACTGCCATATTAGGCCCGACTTGGTGCTCATATACAGAAAATCGAATCCGGACCGCGTGCAGCTAGTGAGGCTTGGTTCGCATTCTGAGCTCGGACTGTAGGGTCCAACTCAAGATCTGAAAGTGGCTGATAAAAGACACAGATTCACCACAAATACACTACGAGGGTTGAACGAGAAACCGGGGTAGACTAAATGTTCCACAAGAACTCGATCCCCCTTATTAAGTGTGCTGTTCCTAACTTGCACAAAGCGAGCGTTGTATATCCGGTCTTTCGAACTGTCAAATGATACGTCTTTGAGATTTCTGTGTGGGATTCAATCGACTAATTTACCGGGTCCAAATTAAGGTACATTGTCGATTGCTACGGATCATTCGTTTTCACCCTGGATAAATTCCATCTCCGAAAGAGCAAACTGAATCGTCCGTGAGAGACGGCCAGGCCAAACCAAACATCTCACGTTCATACGACTCGGCATAGTCGGACAACCAACGCTACTATCAGGCAAGCCAACGAGGACCTCTGGTTTTATGCAGCTGCATGGAACAAATCGAAACTTCCTTTCTGACGATTGCATGGAATTACCATTATTGGAAGATCTGAGGGAGGAAGCGGACTCCGAGCCGCCGTCCCAACATTCGTACCCATAAGTACGCTTGTTAGATCCAAGAATGAAATCCACCGCCTTTGGGAGGTGTCTGGCGAATAACGCGCCAACTGCCCGACCAACATTTTGACCAACATTTTTCACGCTATATGTGTTTTGCAGTATCTTTAGCTATCGAGCTCATATGTCATGACGTGCAGTTATACGTTTTACTGTCACTAGAAATATGTCCTGATTAGTACTACGGATCAGGAGGTTCGAATGAAAAAACTCTTTTCGTTCCATACACGAGTGTCGATTAGGGGGTTCTCAAATTTCCGCAGACCATCACGTCTTATCAATCGGTTTCGGAATAAATACTTTCGAACCTAGATATTCTGAGGCTGCCTGGTCCTGAGCTTCGAGGACGTGTGAGTAGACCATGAGCGTAATCGATGGATCGGCGTGGCCTAGTCGACCACTGACGGTTCTAACGTCGACTCCTGCCGCGATCAACTGTGTCGCGGTGAAATGTCTTAGTTGGTGAAGGTGAAAGGGCAAATCGAGGCGGTCGCAAATGATGCGAAAGAACTTCGAGGGAGTGTCAGGGTATAGCGAAATAGATCCACTGGGATCACCGAAAAAAGGTAGGGATCGCCAACCAACCCGAATCCCGCTTCTACACTCTTTTGAAGCGCTTCGACCTGGGAGACAATAACCCCTTCAATCGTCTCGTCAACGCCAATCCTGCGCACGGCATGTGTTTTTGTGGATTTGACAAATACTCCACTACCCGAGGTATTTCCAACACTCTTCGAGATTGTGAGAACCTTTAGCATCGGGTCGTAATCAGACCACCTGAGCGCTAATGCTTCGCCTCGTCTCGCTCCTGTGAGAGCGCAAAGCGCGAACACTGCCGCAACTTGAGGGCTCCGCTGTGAGGCAGCGGTCAGAATCTGTCCCAGCTCCTCCGGTGTCGGAGCTGATGCCACATTGCGCCTGACGGTTGGCGGTGAGGCCATTTTGGCCACGTTCTTCTCAAGCCATCCCCATTTAACCGCTTGCCCCAACGCTCGGCTCAGAAGAGCGTGAGCGTATCTGGCACGAGTAGCGCTCAACCCCTTTTCGAGAATTGAACGCTAAAGGTTATCCAGGTCTCGAACAGTTAGGGTCTATATGCGTTCATCACCCAAAGCCGGTATCACGTGATTTCTGGCAATTTCACGGTACCCGGCGATGGTCCTGAGTTGGAGACCCGAGATTTCACCTGCTCTAAAAAATTCTTCTATAAGGCGTTTCAGAGTGATGGCGGACTGGACATTACCGCTAAACGCAACAAGCTCAGCCAAAGCTTGATTAGCGATCCTCGGACCACCTTCAAGCGTCTTCGAGAAGTAGCGGTATTTGCCAGTTAAAGGATCGCGACCAGCGCTGACACGGAGCTTCCAGACCCTTGGCCGTATCTCTTTCTTATGGCCTGTCACGATCTGATTATGTACTAATTATGTACCGCTGTCAGATCCCCTTCTCTAAACCGCATAATACCTGGTGGGCCGGGAGGGATTCGAACCCCCGTAGGCTGAGCCGACAGATTTACAGTCTGCTTCCTTTGGCCACTCGGACACCGACCCGCTAGAAATAGGATAGCCTGTTATCCAATGCCTACCTTCGATGTTGTTTCAGAAGTGAACATGCAAGAAGTAAAGAATGCCTTGGACCAGGCAAATCGTGAGGCAAATACCCGATTCGACTTCAAAGATACAGGCTCAGTCATCGAGCTTTCAGGCCAAGAGCTGAATCTGAGTTCCTCGAGCCCAGACCGGCTAAAGGCGCTGGAACAGGTGCTCGAAGAGAAATTGGTCAAGCGGGAGGTCTCCCTCAAATGCCTGGAGCGCGGAGCCGTTGTCGAGGGCTCGAAGGGATCAGCCCGGCGCACCATTAAGATCGTCGCGGGCATCTCTTCCGACAAGGCAAAGCAGATCAACAAGTACATCAAAGATCTTGGCCTCAAAGGCGTAAGCGGTTCGATTCAGGGCGATTCGCTCCGGGTTTCGGGCAAGAAGAGGGACGACCTTCAACAGGTGATCGCCAAGCTCAAAGACGAGGACTTTGGAATCCCTTTGCAGTTCAACAACTTCAGAGATTAAGGTGGTCGTAGTAGCCTGAGTGAATGTAGACACAGGGAACGCCGTTCGCCTTGAACATGTTCACGTTTCTGCGATCATCCTCGAAAGCGAGTACCGGCTCGATTCCACGGTCACGGATCTCCTTCAGGCTCTGAGCTTTGAACTCCTTGGCAGCGGAGTAGTCACCGTAGTTCCGCATGATCAAGAGATCCCAGCGCAAAGGGTAGTCTCTGAGCCATTTGATGGTCTGCGATTGCACCGAAGCGGGCCTGCCAGTCAGCAGCACCACAAGCAGCTCCTTGTCGAGAAGGCCTAATAGTGTCGCCACCTCGTCTATGTAGGGGTCCTCTCCGCACTGGGCAAAGAAGCCATCCCAGTCCTTGTCATTTTTTGCAGCAATAAGGTGCTGCCTCCACGCGGCATCCGAGAGAACGCCGTCGAGATCACACAGAATTGCCGGTCCTGCCAATTCCGGCGAGTACAGCTCCTGCTCGGATGGAAGGATCCAGTGACTAGGAAAGAGATTGTTTACAGCCATGTTGTACATATTACCCGTGATCAACCCGTGTTAAATTACATATGGACGGCATGGCTTCCCAAACAAGCTAAGAATGTAAATAAGCATGAGCGATACCCCAATAAGCCCTAGAGACGTGGACAGCCACTATGGGCGAAACTTTAAAGCAATCCCGGTTGACTGTCCCTCGGTTCGAGTGGTGCAGGTCTCCATTGGGGAAAAGGTCTTAGTAGCTTCAGACTTCTTCATCAAGTCCGAGGATCAGCCCGGTGCCGCCGTAGGTGACAAGCCCTCGCTCGACCGATTCATCGCTGCGTTGAATGGTTGGGACGGGCCGGGTGTCGTGATCCTAGCTGGCAACCTCTTGGACCTGATGAATCAGACAGACGATAATCGCCAAGCAAGCTACGACTCTCCCCTATTCCAAGCCTTGAACTCGCTTATAGTGCGCGCGAGTGTCAAGATCTACCTTTTGCCCGGCTACAGAGACTCCAGGTTTGCTTGGGACAGTGACCAGGTTGAAAGCCTACGAGAAAGGTTCCCTTTCGAACTCGCGCTCCAGGTCGAGCTCCGAGTCCAGAACCTCGGGGGCTGGGAGAAGGTTCTAGTAACCTCCGGACGAGAGTTCGATCCCGCAGCTCGCGCTCTCGACCCCTACTCGGCAAAGGAAGCGTCGCACCTGCGAGAACTGACATCTGCCTACGTGCCAAGGCAGCCCTCCTCGAAGACGGTTGGTTGGTTGACCGGGGCCGACAGGCTGAGAGATCCCGCCTCGGAGATCAGATTTCTGATTTCGAGAATGACCTACAGGAGAGTGACGCGCATAGCGCCCTGGGTGCTCCTGGCAATAGTCCTCTCGTTCCTGATAAAGCTGCCACTGGCGATCTCGCTCCCCATCTTCGACAGCTTCAGGCATCATACGGTCGACTTAGGCCCGCGGATCCTCTTCATAGGTGCAAGCACTCTCATCGACGCTACCCTCATACTCTTAGCCGTCCTGATCATCCTTCGTTTCACATATTCACGGCTTTTCACCGAAGATCAGATTGCTCCGAGAACGTTCGACCGCAATGTCAATGCGAGGATCGGGGCGGCAAAACAGATAGACGAAGGTTACACCGGTGTCATCGTCGGCCATTTCCTCACACCTGAACTCTCACAGGTCGGCTCCGGCTTCTTCGCCTGCACGGGCTCCGTATCCAAGATCTACGTCGAAGCCGAGGCCGCCCTAGGCCTTCCCCCGATTTTTCGCCCCAAACAACAGGCAACCTGGATCGAGATCGACGCAGGGGCTAGGCTCCACGTCCGCCTTCTCAGTAGGACCACATTCGCCCGTGCCGACTCGCTTTTGGAACAGATGCTGACCATCAAGCTCAGAGACAGAGAGGCCCTCACTGGGCAACTTGCCGCCTATCCAGGGGGAACCGAATATCGCGAGAATCAGGCTCCGGTGATGGGTCAGATCCGCTCTCGGAGAATCGCTGCGGCGGCGATCTTCATAGTCGGCGCCCTGAATCTAGCTTCGGCTCTGACACCCCCTATACGCGCCCGTCTGGACTTCATAAGGGAGTTCCTACCGATAACAGTCTCGACTACGGCCGATGCGCTGGTGGCAATGGCATCGATCGGCCTAATGTTCCTTGCCGGCGGCATAAGGCGAGGGCAGCGGCAGGCATGGGCATTCGCCCTTGCCATCTCGATCGGTGCTGCCAGCCTCAACATTATCAAGGGCGGTGACTTCGAAGAGGCCCTGACACTTATCATTTTAGCTCTCTACCTCGTAAGCAAGAGAGACAGCTTCAAGGCTCCGTCGGACCGTCCCTCTCTGAGAAGAGGCATTCGCGCACTGGTCATCGGGGCCGCCGCAATAATCCTGTTTTCCACGGTGATCATCTTCGGCTATATTTCGCTCTTCAAGCACGACCACCATCTTTCGTTCACGAGAGTTCTGATCGCGGTCAGCGAGAGGATGGTGGGACTGTCAACGCACCCTCTGCCTGGTGGAACCATTAATGAGTTCGCGACTCCAGCTCTCACCTTCACCGGAATCTGCCTCGCGGCAATCGCACTCTTCCTGGCATTTCGCCCGGTCGTTGACCGCTCTAGAGGACTCGCCACAAGATTCTCCATCCATTCAGATCGGGAACGCGCTAGGGCAATCGTCAACAGCTATTCAAAGGGCACACTCGACTACTTCGCTCTCAGAGACGACAAGAGATTCTTCTTCGCCCACGGTTGCGTGGTCGCATATGCAAACTACGGATCGGTTGCCCTGGTCTCCCCAGATCCCATCGGCCCGGAGACTACCAAGAACCAGGCTTGGAGCGACTTCCTCGCATTTGCCAACGGCAAGGGCTGGGTAGTTGGGGTTCTCGGTGCCGACGAATCCTGGCTGGACAGGTACCAAGCGACGGGAATGCACTCCATATACGTCGGCGATGAGGCGATCGTTGCTTTTCGGGAGTTTCGCCTTGATGGAAAGAAGAACAAAGGTCTACGTCAGGCCGTTGGGAGAATCCGCAAGCACGGCTACACCGCCGAGTTCTACGACCCCTCCAGCATCGATCCCCGCTTGAAGAGTGAACTGATATCGGTGATGGGCCAGAGCCGAAAAGGGGATGCGGAAAGAGGCTTCTCCATGACCCTGGGAAGGGTCTTCGATCCCGCCGACAAGCACCTCCTGCTGACGGTCTGTAAAGACAGCGACGGCAAGGTAGTCGGCTTCTGTCAATGGGTGCCCTCTCCCGGCATCAACGGCTACTCCCTCGACCTCATGAGAAGAGACCTGGGAACCCACCCGAACGGACTCACTGACTTCATGATCGTATCTACAATCGAGTACCTTCTTCAAAAGGGATACGAGCATATGAGCCTCAACTTTGCCACAATGCGCGCAGTCCTCTCAGGAGAGATGGATTCCATGACCCAGAGGGTGGAGAAATGGTTTCTCCAGCACATGAGCGAGTCCATGCAGATCGAAAGCCTCTGGCGGTTCAACTCCAAGTTTGACCCCGTATGGCACCCCAGGTATGTCGTCTACGACAACGCCGAGCATGCTCCAGCAGTTGCTCTGGCCATCGCAAGGGCCGAGGCTCTGTGGGAACTGCCCATCATTGGAAGATTCCTGAATCCCGCCGATGTCCAATCCAAAGCCTAGTGAACGGCTGAACGGCTAGAACAGGAGAAGTGCGCGATTTGCGACATTGACGAGTGGTCCAGCCCAGATTCCAAGGCCTATTGTGATGATCACCGCAGCTGCAATGACGATCGCCGCAGTGTCCACCTTTGTCTTGACTGCTACATCTTGCTTGACAAGGAGAGCCGAATCTCCCCCGTACCCGCTCTCCTCGAGGTCCAATGAGGAGAGTTCCCTCTCTGGCGTTGCGTCACGAAACGGGAGAAGGGCCAGTCGCAGGTAGAAAAAGACTGCGATGGCAGCAGAGATCATGGCGATCAAGGCCACCGGGTAGTGCCTCGCACTAACCGTAGCAAGAACTACGTTGAACTTCGCTAGAAAGCCTGTGGTAAAGGGGGCACCCGCCTGGGAAAGGAGAAGGGCTACAAAAGAGAAGGTTAAAAAGGGCGACTTCTTGGCCATGCCCCGGAGGTCCTCAAGCTGTAGTCCGGTCTTGCCGAGAAGCTTCTCCATGGCGCCAACGGTCGCAAACGCCCCGACGATCACGACAGAGTAGGTGATCAAGAAGTACAGGGATGCTCCGATCCCTCTGTTGGAGGCGGCATATATGCCAAGGAGGATGAAGCCGGCCTGGTTTATCGAGGAGTAGGCGAGCGTTCTCTTCAGGTCCCGTTGAACCACCGCCAAGATGGCTCCGACGAGCATGGTCAGCACAGACAGGGCCCCGACTACTGGTACCCAGTCGGCACGATACATGTTCAATCCGGAAAATAAAACCCTGAACAGCGCTGCAAATCCCGCTGCTTTAGCCGTCGCGGCCATGAAGCCCGTTACTGGACTTGGAGCTCCCTGGTAAACGTCGGGTGCCCAGAAGTGGAAGGGAACTGCGGAGATCTTGAAACCAAGTCCAACCAGGATGAATCCCATCCCCGCCAGCAAAACTCCATTCGACGCGAGAAGGTTGTTTGCCAAGAACGTGAATATCTGACCAAGGTTGGTCGATCCGGTGGCTCCATATACGAGAGCCACGCCGTATAGAAATACAGCCGAGGAAAAGCCTCCGAGCATGAAGTACTTGATCGAGGACTCGCGCCCCCTGTCGCTCCCCGATTCGATCGCTACCAGGACATACAAAGAAATGGAGAGTATCTCGAGCCCTAGGAACAAAACGATCAGATCCAATGCCGAAGCCATAAGCATTGCGCCAGAAGTCGAAAGAAGCACAAGAGTGACGAACTCAGGGATCCTCCCCTTGTTGAGGTTCATGAGGTCCTGCCCGAGAAGTATGGTCAGCAGAGCCACTATCGAGAACAAAACGTAGAAGAATATCGCATACCTGTCCAGCGCCACCGCGCCAGAAAGAACAGCCTTGTTCGCAGCTGGGCTGCCAGACTTGAAGGCCAGATAGATCGAATCCACCAGGCTGACAATGGCAACGACAGACCCGATCGAGACTGAAGCCGCTTTCGACAGATGCTTCGCCACCAGCGAACTGACGAGCAGGACCAAAATCGCACCGACAATCATGATCAGCTCCGGCGCAATCGCGGAGTATTGAATCGGCGGCAACTTGATCGGCGTTGATGATGCAACCGTGGCTAAGAGAGACGACATCGACCTAACCCTTTGACTGAGCGCTGTAATTGGCGGAAGAAGGATAGCTTGGAGCGTGCGCCACCTTTGTGACAAGTGCGTTCACAGTTGGATTGACCCGGTCCAGCATTGGCTTTGGATATACGCCCAGGAAAATAATCAGTGCGACCAAAGGAATCACCAGAGCAAGCTCAGCCTTCGTGATCTCGCTGAAGCCCTCCCTGGCAACCTCCTCCGATTGTTTTCCATGGAAGATTCTCTGGTAGGCCCACAGCATGTAGACGGCGCTCAGCACGACGCCGCTGGCACCTACAATGGCCCACCACCTGTGAGAGATGAAGGCACCCAACAGAATCAGGAACTCTCCCACAAAACCGCTCAATCCCGGCAAGCCCACCGAGGCCATGACGACGATCGTCGCAATTCCCGCCATCAGAGGAGCGGCCTTTTGAAGCCCTCCCAACCCTTCGAACCCCATCCGCTTGCGCCTCTCATAGATGAAGCCAATGAGCAAGAGCAGGGCCGCAGTGTAAATTCCGTGGTTGAACATCTGGAGCACCGCGCCGCTAAGTCCCTGGGGGGTCAACGCGAACAGGCCGAGAACTATGAATCCGACATGGGAGATCGAGGAAAAGGCGACGAAGCGCCGCATGTTCGATGAAGTTGCCGCAACGATCGCACCGTAGATGATTCCCGCGACACCCATCGTCAGAAGAAGAGGAGCCAGTATGTGAGCAGCCCGCGGGAAGAGTTCGAGGTCGAAACGGATCATTCCGTAGATGCCAAGCTTCGCCATCACGGATGCGATTATCACCACCGGCCCGAGGGGCGACTCTCCATAGGTATCTGGCGACCAGGTATGTAGCGGGAAAAGCGGCGCCTTGATCCCAAAGGCCACTGTGAATGCGATCAGCAGCCACTCCTGCGCAGTGTCGGACAGGTGGGTCGAATTGGCGAGGGTGACCAGATCGAAAGTGGTATGGCCTGTCTGCGCCTCATGGATGAAGACAAGTGCCAGGATTCCAACAAGGAGAAAGGCCGATCCGAAGAAGGTGTAAACGAAAAACTTCACAGCAGCAAAGCCCGCCCTGCTGTATCCCCATCTCGCGATCAAAAAGTACGAAGGAATCAGGGTCAGCTCGAATAGAAGGAAGAAGCCAAACAAGTCAAGCGAAAGAAAGCTGCCTATCAGTGAGGCTTCGAGCAAGAGCATCCACGCTCCGTATGAGCCCACAGACCGGCTCTCTTTGGAGCTGTACAGAGCAATGGGGAACAAGATCGCCGTCAGAACAACGAGGAAGAGGGAGATGCCGTCCACACCGAGCTTCCACGATATTCCAAATGCCGGGATCCAGGAGATGCTTGACACCCCTTGAAAGCCGGTAGCACTCGTATTGAACTGCACCAGCACGATGACTGCGAGCACGAAGTCCAGCAAGGCTACAACCTTGGCAACCGAGAGGGCGGCCTTTTTCGAACCGATCAGTGCCACAATTATTGCGCCCACCACCGGGACAAAGACCAGAAGGTTCAGTAATGTACTCAAGTCAACGCCTTCCCAAGATAAACCCGTTCACGAACCCAGTTTCCATTTATGCGCCCGCCCTGGCCACAAAGTAACCAAGGATAACAAGAGCACCGATGCTGATATAGAGGGCGTAGTTGCGGATATACCCGCTCTGAACCTTTCGAACGTATTTGCCCAAAAGGCCCACCAGGGAAGCCACCGACATGGTCGCCCCATCCACCACCTTCACCTCTATGACATCGGTAAAGAACTGCGACATTCGCGTCGAAGATCGCGCGATCACCCGATCGTAGAAACCGTCAATGCCCCATCCAGCCGCCAGTAACGCCGGCTCCACCGCAGGGCGGGAAGAACTTTTGACCCACAATGACCAGGCAACTCCAATGCCAATCAGGGCGAAGACCCCGTCGGCAGCACCTAGTGCAAATCTTGCAGAACTTGATATCGTCGATTGGGCAAGAGCGTGACCGAAGACCGGGGTTAGCCAATTCTCCAGGAACCTGAACTTGTCCGATATCGGAAGATTTAGCGCCCCACCGATTACAGAGAGGGTCGCCAACACATAGAGCGGGATGAGCATGACTTTCGGCGATTCATGCACCTTTACCGCAGGATCGAAGCGACGCTGGCCGAAGAAGACCAGGTAGACCTCACGACCCATGTAGTAAGCGGTGAGAATGGCGGTAAGCGCACCGATCACCCAGAGGATCACCGAACTCTGGTAAGCCCCGGCGAGAACGTCTCCCTTCGACCAAAAGCCCGAGAAGGGCGGTAACCCGGCGATCGAGAGCCAAGCCAGGATGAAAGTTACTGCGGTTGCCGGCATCAACTTCCCGAGTGCACCCATCCTCTTGATATTCTGCTCGTCATTCATGCCGTGGATGACTGACCCGGCACCGAGGAAGAGCAAGGCCTTGTAGAAAGCGTGGGTCACCATCAAAAAGATGGCGGCTATGTACTGACCGGTTCCGATGCCAAGAAACATGTAACCGAGCTGGGAGACAGTGGAGTATGCAAGCACCTTTTTGATGTCGGTTTGCGAAGTTGCCGCCATCGCGGCAATAAACGCGGTTATCACACCGACGTAAGCTATCAGCGTACCAACCCCTGCGGTAAGGTGCAGAATCGGCGAGATACGGGCCATCAGATAGACTCCCGCTGTCACCATGGTCGCCGCATGGATAAGGGCGGAGACCGGAGTTGGACCTTCCATGGCGTCAACCAGCCACACGAAAAGTGGGAGCTGCGCGGATTTTCCAACCGCGCCGACGAAAAACAGGATCGCAATCGCTATCACGGTGGTGTGGTTCAACTGGCCAACCGACCCGAAAACCTTGCCGTAGGAGAGCGAGCCAAGGTTGGTGAAGAGGAGAAACACGGCTGTGAGGTACCCGAAATCGCCGATCCTGTTGACAATGAACGCCTTCTTGCCGGCTGCAGCAGCAGTCGGCCTCTCAAACCAGAATGCGATCAGCCAATACGAGGTCGCCCCAACGCCTTCCCATCCGAGGAAGGTAAAGACGAAGTTGTCCGAGAGAACCAGCACCAGCATGGCGAAAACGAAGAGGTTGAGATATGCGAAGAAGCTGCTGAAGCGTTCATCGTGACCCATGTACCCGATCGAATAGATGTGAATCAGCGCCGAAATCCCAGTTACGAACAGGATCATGGTGACCGAAAGCGGATCCAGGTACGCACCCACGTTCAAATGAAGGTTGCCCGAAGAGATCCAGTTGAAAAGGGTGAAGTCGTAAACGCGCTGACCCGACGGCTTTCCCAAGAGCCCAAGCCACGCTACGACCGCGAGAACAAAAGAGGCTACGACCACAAGGCTGGCAATCACGCCGGCAAATGGACGTTTGAGCCTCTTGCCAAAAGCCATGTTGAACACCGACCCCGCGAGGGGCAACAACATCAATGTGAAAACTACCGTGCTATTCAATCTCAGCCCCTAAATATCGAGAGATCGTCTGCGGTAGCAGAACTCCTGCGCCTGAATATGGCCACAATGATTCCAAGGCCAACGACAACCTCGGCAGCCGCTACCACCAAGACAAAGAACACCAGCGTCTGACCGCCGATGTCACCAAGCATTCGAGAAAACGTCACAAAAGTCAAATTGACCGCATTCAGCATCAGCTCAAGGCTCATAAACATAATCAATACGTTCCTTCGAGTGAAAAACCCGAGCGCCCCAAGTGAAAACAGGAGTGCTGATAAAACCAAATACCAGCTTCCGGGTACCGTCATTTCATCTCGCTTTCGGTCTCGAGCTCCTTCGGTTGCTCCGCCTCGCCCGGCTTCTCGTCGACCCGCCTTACCAGCACCACAGCGCCGACGACCGCAACTATCAGCAGAACAGACGTAGCTTCGAACGGAAGGAGGTAGGTGGTGAAGATTGCCCGAGCAAGCTGCTCGACATTGGATATCGGCGATGTCGTCGACATCACGGTTGCTTTGGCGCCCGTAGCCCAGTTCCCTTTCGCAAGGGTCAGAATTTCAACGAAAATTATCAGCACCGATACAAAGGCCAGCGGCCTTTGCCCACGCAACTTGTCCTTGCCGAGGTACTCCTTTTTGTCCACACCAAGAAGCATGATCACAAATAAGAACAGGACCACTATCGCGCCCGCATAAACGATCACCTGCACAGCTG
Source organism: Actinomycetes bacterium (assembly GCA_021810525.1). GTDB lineage: Bacteria > Actinomycetota > Acidimicrobiia > Acidimicrobiales > Acidimicrobiaceae > SCQM01. The sequence goes on from JAJZIP010000031.1 coordinate 12,428, forward strand.
CCAGAAATTGCGCATCCTGCTCTATGAAGAGAACCGCTACCGCGAAAAGGGTCATGATCATCGAAAGCGCCGAATGGACCGGGTTTCTCATGAGGACGACCCCAAGAGCACCTAGGACCACAGCAATGCCCGCTACCAGAAAAGTGATCAAGTCAGGCAGGGTAATCTGTGTAGCTATAAGGTCGATCATCTGACCTTACCCCCGTGGCGTTTAGAAATTCGGTCCGCATCGATTTTTCGAACCATGTACCTGGGGCTGGCCGCTTCGGGGCTGATACCGGACTGTCCCGCCTCCGGCTTGCGCACGCCTTCACCAAGCTCGCCCGACCAGTGGACCATCCCTTCGTAGTCTTTCGATCCCTGAGGAGAAGTCGCCCTCATCCAACCAGAGGTAAGTTCGTCGTCACCCACGCGCCAGTCTTCCCATGGAAGCCGCTTGGGAGTGCCATCGTTGTTTACGACCAGCTCCTTTTTGGTATAGATCGCCTCTCGCCGCGAGGTGAAAGAGAACTCGAGGATCTTCGACTCCGTTATCGCCTCGGTTGGGCACGCCTCCACGCAGAGGTCACAGTGGATGCACCGGAGAAAGTTGATCTCATAGACGTATCCGTAGCGCTCGCCGGGAGAGACCGGCGCATCCGGAGGGTTGTCTTTCCCCCGTACGTAGATGCATCCAACGGGGCACACTCCCGCACAGAGTTCGCAGCCAATGCACTTCTCGCTGCCATCTTCGTACCTATTGAGCACATGGCGGCCGTGAAAGCGTGGAGGCTTCTTTCGTTTTTCCTCTGGGTACTGTTTGGTGACCCGAGGCTGAACGACCTGTTCAATTGTGACTTTGAAGCCTTTCAGAGCGTCAAACATAGCCATTTAATCCACCCCCTTCGTCCCTACCGAACGACTTCGTCCAAGACGGACCTGATCGCTGAGATTTCCAATTCCGCTGGCCCGTGCCAGAAAACCACCCAAAATGAGGACGAGCACGAATATCCCGAAACCCAGATAGCTCGAAACCTGCATGCCGGCGATGATCAAGAACCAGGCGAGCGACGCCGGGATCAAGACCTTCCATCCGAGTGTCATCAGCTGGTCGTAGCGCAGACGTGGGAGGGCGGCTCGAACCCATACATAAAAGTACAGAAATACCCCCGTCTTGATGAGGAACCAGATTATCGGCCAGATCCAGCTCGGGCCTACAATGTCTGGCCCCGACGCACCGCCGAAGAAAAGAGTCACTATAACTGCGGACATGGTCACTGTGTTCATGAACTCCGCGAGAAAAAAGAGAGCGAAGCGCAGTGAAGAGTACTCGGTGTGGAATCCACCGACCAGTTCCGACTCCGCCTCGACCAGGTCGAACGGAGGGCGGTTCATCTCTGCGGTTATCGCCACCAGGAAGATGAGAAACGGCACGATTCCCAGACGAATCAGGTTCCACCTTGGAATGAAGCCGAGATAGGTTCCTATCTGCGAGGTGACTATATCCCTTGTGGAAAGTGAGCCGGTTATCAGCACGACAGCTGCGATAGACAGCCCCATGGCCGCCTCATAGGAGATCATCTGGGCGGTAGCTCTGACGGCTCCAAGCAGAGGATACTTGGATCCTGAACCCCATCCGGCTAGTGTCACGCCATACACCGAAATGGACGACATCACCAGCAGGAAGAGAATCCCCATGGGAGGATCGGCGACCTGGAGCTCGGTGGTGTGACCAAATATATGGACCACCCCGCCGACGGGCACGATGGCGAAGACGAGGAACGCTGGAATCACCGAAAGGTAGGGAGCCAGCTTGAAAACGGCCCGATCGGCTGAATCTGGCACAAGATCCTCTTTGAAGAAGAGCTTCATCCCGTCCGCGAGAGTCTGGAGGATCCCAAACGGACCAGCCCTGTTGGGTCCAATCCGGTTCTGCATGTCTGACAGAACCTTGCGCTCGAACCAGATCATGAGCAACACGCTCACGAGCAGGACGGCAAAGGCGACAACCACCTTGAGAAGGACGATCAGGATTACCGCCAGGGTAACGCCATGTGAGAATAGCGGGTCAGATCCCATTACGCACGCTCCACCTTGACATAGTTGACTGTCTCATCGGCACGGACCGGCGAGAACCCAGAGATGAAAAATGACCCGCGTACAATTTCAACAGCTCCGTTGCGCACGGAATCGTCTGTTTCCACCTCGAAAACCGCCCCGCCGCCTGCCTTATCGGAGATCCGAACGAAGCCGCCCGTTTCGACTCCAAGTTCTTTGGCGGTCCTGGGAGAGACTCGGCACTTCGCCTCCACTATCAGGCGTGAAAGGTGTGGGCTGTTCTTGAGATGCTCGCCTTGCGAGTAAAGCTTGCGGGAGTACTCAAGCGCCAGATTGCCGGTTGGTTGAACCGACGCGAGCGGCCAAATCGGCGCGCCTAACACTTTGGTAGACAAAGATTGAGGTGTCCCGGTGACCTCCCTTGCCTCTTCGCTTTCCTCGCCCTCCACATAGGCCGTCTTCGACGATGCGAGACCCTGATTCCAGACCGAGGCGATACCGGGAGTGGAGACCTGATCGAGCAGAGCTCTCGGCCTAATCGCCAAGGCTGTCGCTGAAATTGGTACCACCATGCCGTCGACGGTTGCCGTCCTTGTCAAGCGATCAAAAGACAGGCCCCAGTGGATGAGCGATACTTCTGCAATTTCATCCAATATCTCCGCCGGAGACCCGAACCCGAGATCCTCGCCCAGCTCGAGCGCGATCTCACTGGCAATTGTCCAGTCGGATCGACAGACACCTGGAGGCGTCACTTTCTGGTTGAGAGTGAAGACGCGACCTTCAAGATTAGTAGTTGTGCCAGACTTCTCCGCAAAGGCGGCGGCCGGCAGCACAAGATCGGCTCTCTCGCTTGTTGCACTCAAGAACGTATCTACGCTCACCACGAAGCCGACTCTGTCGAGAGCGGCACCTGCCAGCTCCGTATCGATGAAGTCCTGCCTCGGGTCTGATCCTATAACAAATAGCAGATCGAGCTCACCTTGGAGAGCTCCCTTGAACATCTCCTTGACTCCCCTGCCTACTTGAGAAGGCAGGACAACCCATTTTTGGCGAAGCGCCGGCGAGGCGTCCTCAAGACGAGTTCTGCCTGGCAACAGCCCTGGTGACCCGCCAAGATCTGTGCTCCCGCTGAAGTTCGAGGCCCTGAGAGTCACAAGGAACTTGGCTTTAGGGAGCGCACGGGAAAGCTCTACCGCAAACGCTTCGACCACCGACTGGTCCCAGGCAAGATTTTCTCGGCCAAGCAGCACTACCAGCCCCTCGCCGTCAGAGCCAACTCCCTGCTTTGAGAGGACCGCCGCGATCTCAGCGAACTTCGAGCCCTCATGGAGCAGTCCCTTCGCCAGTAGCTGGAGTTGGTCGACGGTCACAGAAGCCGACACCTCACTCAACTTGTCAAGCGAACTCGCTCTCGTCCCTATCGTGACCATCTTGGTCTTACCAGATCTGACAGCATCCCTAAGCCGCAGGAAGAGCACCGGTATCTCCTCTTTGATATCACCGGTGAACGCTAGAACCGCCTTAGCAGAAACGGCCTCGTTTAGAGTAGCCCGCGGAAGGCTGGCAATAACCTCGCCCCTTAGGCCGTCGCCCAGCTGAAAGTCGACGGAGTCCGTGCCTATGACACCTTTGGCCAACTTGACCCATGCGTAGATGTCCTCATTTGTCAGCCTCGACCCCAGAATGAAACCGATTCGACCGGCGCCGCCTGCTCCCCTGACTTCAGAAACCTTTGAACCTATAAGGGAAAGCGCACTGGCCCAGGTGGTCTCTACAAACTCGCCGCCCTTGCGTATCAAGGGAGCCGTCAGCCTCTCTGGAGAGTTGATCGCCTCGAATCCAAACCTTCCCTTGTCACAGAGCCAGCCGTGATTGACCGCGTCCGAATCGAGGCCTAGATATCTCATGACCTCATTTTGCGACGACTGAACCATCATCCGGCAACCCATGGAGCAAGTGGTGCAGCTCGACTCGACCTGGGAAAGATCCCATGGACGCGCCTTGAACCTGTAAGGCGTCGCCGTCAGCGCTCCAACGGGACAGATCTGAACAGTGTTGCCTGAGAAATAGGAGGAGAACGGCCTTTCGGGAAAAACATTTACCTCGGTGTGGTCACCTCGCCCGAAGAATTCGATCAGCGCATCGCCGGCAACCACATCTGCGAATCTCGTGCACCGATCACACTGAATGCACCGCTCTCGATCAAGGTAAACCAGCTCGGAGATGGCGATCGGCTTCTCCCAGTGCCGTTTCTCCTCGATGAAACGGCTCTCCCCAGGTCCGTATGCCAGCGTCTGATCTTGGAGTGGGCATTCACCGCCCTTGTCACAGGTGGGACAGTCCAGCGGGTGGTTTATCAGGAGGAACTCGAGGACTCCATCCTGGGCCTTTTTGACCTTTTCCGATTCGGTGACGACCTCCATGCCCTCGTTTACGGGGAGGTAGCAGGAAGGCTGGAGCGAAAAGCCTCTCGGGCCCTTGACCTCAACTAGACACATTCGGCACATGCCCACCTGCGGCAGCCGGTTGTGGAAACAGAAGCGAGGGATGAAGACTCCTGCCTTTTCCGCCGCCTCGATGAGGAGTTCTCCACTTTTGGCCTGAATCTGCCTACCGTCGATGGAAATTGTTATCAAATTCTGAGAAACATCAGTGGACAAAAGGACACCCTTCTTCCTTAATGTGGATCATGAACTCATCCCGAAACATCTTGATTGCGCTGACCACGGATGATGGGATTGACGGGCCCAACACACAAATTGTCGTCTGCTGTGGCGGCCAGGTGAGGCCGGGAGCGATATTGTCGCATGCGTCCAGAACAAGATCCAGATCGGTCTCGGTGCCCGAGCCCAGTTCGAGCCTGTGCATTATCTTCTCGATCCAGCCCGACCCTTCACGGCAGGGGGTGCACTGGCCGCAGGACTCTCTGTTGAAAAACTTCGTGATACGCCAGGCCGCTCGCACCGCGCAGGAGTGGTCGTCAAGAACGATGATGGAACCCGATCCAAGCATCGAGCCTGCCTGAGCAACCTCATCCTGCCCCAGCGGAAGATCGAGGTTTTCGGGTCCGAACCACGGGGCGGACACGCCGCCCGGGATGAAGGCCTTCACGCTCCGGCCTTCCCTCAGGCCACCTCCGAACTCAGGATCGTAGATTAGATCCCTGAACGTCTTGGAGGTCATTTCGAGTTCGTAATTCCCTGGCCGGAGAACATCCCCTGAAAGGGCAAAAAGCCTTGTACCGGTGGAGCGCCCCTTGCCCAAAGCCGCGAACGCATTGCCACCGTTTGCAACGATCCACGGAACGTTCGACATGGTCTCGACGTTGTTGACGATCGTTGGGGCACCATAGAGACCGATGACCGCAGGAAAGTATGGCGGCTTGATCCGTGGATAGCCGCGCTTCCCCTCCAAGGACTCGATCAGCGCCGTCTCTTCGCCACAGATGTATGCTCCAGCACCCGGCTGAAGCACCAGGTCAACGGAGAAGCCGGAACCGAGGATGTTTCGGCCAATGGCGCCATAGGCGTAGGCTTCGTTGATGGCAGCCTGAACCCTTTCCAAGCCGAGCGCGAACTCACCGCGCAGATAGATGAATGCCCTAGTTGCCCCAATGGCGTAAGCCGTAATCAAAGTGCCTTCCACCAGCTGATGCGGATCATTCTCCACCAAAAGGTGATCCTTGAACGTAGAAGGCTCGGACTCGTCGCCATTGACGACAAGATACCTGACGGGATCCTGCTTAAGCATCGACCACTTGCGACCGGTCTCGAAACCCGCGCCGCCACGTCCGAGCATCCCCGAGGCGGTGACCTCTGCCTGCACCTCTTCAGGAGTCATCTCAAGCAGAGCTTTCTTGAGCGATTGGTAGCCGCCGTGCTCCAGATAGCTGGAAAGCGCGTACGAGTTCGGGAGCCCAACCCTGGCCGTTACGATCTTCGTGCTCATTGCTTGCCCCCTGCATCCGGATTCTGGGCGGCCAGCCTGGCTTTCTTCGCCTCGTCCATCTCCCGCCGCTCCTGGTGTATGATCTCGAGCGGAACCATTGGCGGAGCATCCCTGAAGACTCGCGACAGCACGCCGTGTGGGGGCACAGAATCAGACAGCCTGTCATTCGCCAGATCATCGACCAGCTTGTCGAAGTCGCCGTTCGACAGTGGACCGAAGTAACGATAGTTGACTTGCGCACAAGGAGCTTTGTCGCAGTGCGCTACACACTCAACCTCTTCTAGTGTGAACATCCCATCCTCTGTGGTGCCGCCCGGCGGCACTCCGAGAGTATCGCTGGCATGATCTAACAGCTCCAGGCCTCCACCCAGTAGGCAGGCGACATTGGTACACACGCCTACGACATACTTGCCGACCTCTTCTGTATGGAGCATGTCATAGAACGAAGCGGTACCCATTACCTCTGCGGGCTGGATGCCCAGAAGATCCCCGATCTCCTCCATCGCCTCTTTTGACAGGTGGCCATGCTGACCTTGAGCTAGATGGCACAGAGGTATTAGGGCCGAGCGCTTGTCTGGGTACAGGCCAACAAGAACCTGCGCTTTTTCCAAATTCTCTGGAGTAAAAAAGGACATATTTAGCGATCAACCTCTCCCATAACCGGATCAACTGAGGAAATAGCAGCTATCGCATCGGCTATGATGCCGCCGCGAAGCATGGTTGGAAGCGTTTGCAGATTCACGAACGATGGTCCGCGAATGTGCATCCTGTACGGCTTTGCAGAGCCATCTGACACCATGTAGCAGCCGATCTCGCCACGCGGAGATTCGATGGCCACATAGACCTCGCCCTCCGGAACCTTGAAGCCTTCCGTGTAGATCTTGAAATGGTGTATCAGAGCTTCCATCGATTCATCGATTCGCATCCTCGGCGGAGGCGTGACCTTCTTGTCCTGAATCTTGTAGTCGCCCGAGGGCATCTTGTCAGCAATCTGGGCAATGATTCGAAGAGACTCGCGGATCTCGTTCAACCTGACTGAGTAGCGGTCGAAGCAGTCTCCGATCGAACCCACGATCACATCGAACTCGACCTGATCGTAGTTTAGATAAGGCATATCTCTTCTCAAATCCCATGCAACGCCCGTAGATCTGAGGATCGGACCTGTTGCAGAAAGGGCGATCGCCTGCTCGGCGGTAATGATTCCGACGTTGTCAACCCTCTCCCTGAAGATCGGCTGGCCGGTGAGCAGCTCGTCATACTCGTCAAGGCGCCCCGGAATGGTCTCGATGATGGAGAGGACGTCGTCTTCCCATCCATCAGGAAGATCAGCGGCTACTCCACCAGGTCGGATATAGTTGTGGTTCATTCGCAGGCCGGTGACCTTCTCGAAGAACGAAAGAATCATCTCGCGCTCTCGGAAGCCGTAGATCATCATCGAACTCGAACCAAGGTCCATGCCGTTGGTCGCCATCCACATGAGATGAGAAGCGCACCTGTTCAGCTCGACCATCAGCATTCGAATCCACGTCACCCGATCGGGCATCTCCAAGCCAAGAAGCTTCTCTGTGGCCATTGAAAAAACAAGCTCATTGCTGAGAGGGGCCAGATAGTCCATCCGGGTAACATTCGTCGGACCTTGGAGGTAGGTCAAACCCTCGCCTGTCTTCTCCATTCCTGTATGCAGGTAGCCGACAACGGGCTTTGTCCGCAGGATGACCTCTCCGTCCAACTCCATCATGAGACGCAGGACACCGTGAGTTGACGGGTGTTGAGGTCCCATGTTTATGATCATCGTCTCGTCGGCAAACTCTATGTCGATGTCGCCGGGATTCACGTCGATACCCTCGGGCAGTCTTAGAGTTGAGCCGAACTCGGCAGCCAGTTCGTAGCGGCTGGTCTTCTCCTCTTCTTGGAGTTCCTGCGGTCCCTCGCTGGTCTCGGAGACTAAAGCGAGACTTTCCGGAACCTGCTCCTCGAAAGCTTCGTCATTCATATCTTTACCCATTAGCCGGCCCCATTCACTGATTTGAACTGGACGGGCACCGAACCAATTGAATAGTCCTTTCTCAGCGGATGTCCTTCCCAACCTTCGGGCATGAGAATCCTCGTTAGATCGGGATGATTGAGAAACGTGATGCCCATCAGGTCATAGACCTCGCGCTCCATTGCCTCTGTCCCCGGATATAGGAAGAAAAGAGTCTCTATGGTCGGGTCATCCTGAGGCACTTGGACACGGATTCGCACACGTGACCTCTTGGAGAGAGAGAGGAGACTGGCAACGACTTCAAAGCGCTCGGGAATCACATCTTCTGGAAGCGGCCGATCCATGTTCGTCAGGTAGTCAACGCCAACCACATCGACGCACATCTCGTAACCTTGATTCTTGAGATCTGTGACCGTGGCTAGATAGTTCAAGCGCTCAACGTGGAGAACTTCGGACATGCTCATACTCCCAAAACCTTCTTTTTCGCAGCTCCTCGAATGTGCAGAGGATTGGGCCTGGTCGGCTCTTCGCCAAGCTGGATCTGCGCCCCGGCGTTAGTCTTTTCCCGCCTTTTAGTGATGTCACCGGTTCTAATCTTCTCGTGGAGCGTCAGGATCGCATGCAGTAGGGTTTCCGGACCCGGAGGGCACCCCGGGGCATACACATCGACCGGCACTATCTCGTCCACACCCTGCACTATGGCGTAGTTGTTGAAGATTCCACCCGTTGACGCGCAGACTCCCATCGAGATGACCCATTTGGGATCTGGCATCTGGTCGTAAACTTGCCTGAGAACAGGAGCCATCTTCTGCGATACGCGTCCAGCCACGATCATAAGATCAGCCTGTCTTGGGGAGGCTCTGAACACCTCCATCCCGAAGCGGCTGATGTCGAAGTCGGCGGCGGCAGTTGCCATCATCTCGATTGCACAACAGGCCAGGCCAAATGTCGCAGGCCAGACCGAATTTCGCCTCGCCCACTTGACCAGATTCTCAATATTTCCTGTAAAAAAATTGTGGTGTAAGTCTTCTAATCCCATTTATTGACACGCCCCGTGTAGAGATTTCAGGTTCATGCTGCTGTCTGCTCGTTTGAACCGACCCTTCGTATCGTCGATGAAGAAGTCCTGGATGCGTAGGCGTCTTCCCTTGTTCTGATGCGACCCCAGTTGAGAGCACCGTTCGACACGAGATAGAGAAAAGCCACGAACATCGTTGCCCCGAATACCAGCATCTCGACAACCCCAAAGGTCCCAAGAGAGTGGGATATTACCGCGTAGGGGTAGATGAAGATGATTTCAATGTCAAAGACCACGAAGATCATGGCGACAAGGAAAAACCGAACGGGAAAGCGTTCCGGCGGCTCGTGGCTGGGTATGATCCCGCACTCATATGGTGCGCTCTTCGCAGGATTTGGCATGCGCGGAGCCATGATTGCGGAAGCAATGATCGAAACTACTGCAAACAGCGTTGCCAATACGATGAGCAGCAAGATCGGTAGGTACTGTATCAAAACCTCACATCCTCTCGCCTAGAGTAGAAGAACCGAGACCGTCGCCTCGATCACCTTAGTATGACCCCGTGAAGCGCTAGATCCGAAACCCAACAAATTTTTCACTACTTTTCTTAGCATTGAAACACCCGCTGGCGCCAAACGAAAAGGGGCTTTCACGGTTTTTTCCTGTTAAATCTCTGTAAAGACCGGAAAAACTAGGCAACTTAGACATTAGCAAAATGTCAATTGCTGCACATATCGCCATGAAATCAAGCTGATTTTGCTCAGCAGCCAGGTTGATGAGTCCCGCTGATTAGCGCGCCAAGCGCCTTGCCGCTTCCCGAGCGAGTTCAACGGTACGGTCGATTTCCTTCTCACTATGGCTGAGTCCAGGAAAAATGACCTCGTAGGGACCGGGAGCAAGGGCGACCCCGAGGTCCAGCATCTCCATAAAGAACTGGGGATACAGACCTAGAGAAACCGACCTTTTCGCCTCGGTGTAATTGGTCACACTTTCTGAGCCAAAAAAAACTCCGACGAGTGAAGAAAACCTCTGCACCTGAGCCTCAATTCCCGCTGCAGAAAAAGCCTCCTCCAGACCACGTGACAGCCGTTCAGCTCTGCTTGCCAGAAGCTGGTAGCTCCCAGCATCCAATAAGTTGAGCACGGAGATTCCCGCTGCCATGGCTATCGGATTACCCGACAATGTTCCGGCTTGGTATACGGGACCGATCGGGGCCATCAGCTCCATTATCTCCCTCTTGCCACCGAAGGCACCGATTGGCATGCCTCCGCCTATAACTTTCCCAAAACACCACAGATCTGGGGTCACGCCGAAAATGTCCGAGGCTCCGCCAGTGCCCAGCCGGAATCCGGTGATCACCTCGTCGAATATCAGGACTATCCCGTGTTCCGTGCACTCTCTTGCGAGCTCCTCGAGAAACCCAGGCCTCGGGGGCACAAGACCCATATTCGCCGCAACCGGCTCCACGATGACTGCAGCATAGCTCTCGTCCAAAGGCGGAACCTCGTTATACGGAGCGACTATTGTGTCGGCCACGGCCCCCTGCGGAATCCCGACCGACTCTGGAATTCCAAGTGAAGCCACCCCGGACCCGCCTCCAACCAGAAGGGCGTCGGAATGGCCGTGGTAACAGCCATCGAACTTCAATATCTTGTCGCGCTTGGTGTAGCCTCTTGCCAATCGGACTGCGCTCATCGCCGCCTCTGTT
>JAJZIP010000032.1 GCA_021810525.1 Actinomycetes bacterium
GACTTGGCCGCTCGATTTGCGGGCGAACCCGACTAATTGCTAGCCCTGGGCTTCCGGTGGAATTGGTTCACTGAGTATCGAGGGCTCGGAGCGCAGCAGATGGTTCAGAAGGACCATGAAGCCGAGCTGGAAGATGACCTCGCCTTCAATCATGAAGTTCAACATGTTGTCAGGGAGGGAGCACATGGCCAACAACCCACCCAAGAACTGGATCCCAAAAGCCCATTTGGAGATTCGGTCGCGCATATGCCGGAAGCAGAGGATGCCGCCGGTGTAGAGTTCGGTTGCGAATATGGCTGCCCCGAGCGTCATGTGCATCCAGTTGAAGAAGGTGTCGAGGGTGTACGGGGTGAGAAGCAGTAGAACGATTCCCACCGAGACTGTGCGTAGAGTCCATTTGACGAGCCCGTATGGGGCCCTGCTGGGGAATTTTCGCGAGGCCATGATCAACATGATGCCGCCGCCGACAAATCCCAACGCTATAACCGGCAGGGTCGGAGTCGTCACCCCGAAGTAGCTGATTCCATAGACGTTGACGTTATTGTTCCAAATCATCACGGTACATACCATCACCGTCAGAAGAAGAACGGCCTCCGAAGCCATCACTTGATAAAGTACCGGCTCAGAAAAGTCATCAACATCGATCTCGTCTTTGTCTCTTCGATTCGCGCTGCCTTGCGGTTTCTTTCGTCCAAGCATGCACTAACTTCCAATAGATCATATTATTGCTAAATACAACTAAATTTTATCAATAGATGCATTTCGGGTCTATGGCGTTTAGGTGGATTTATACAGAATTATTGCCTTAATCTCAAGTTCAGATGTGCTTGCCGCAACGGGATGACGTTGTCGGCGCGAGCAAGTGATCGCGCCGACAATAAGCCCGATGGCTATTGTTTTCGGTCTGAGCGTGCCGGCTATTTTGCATTGGGTCATCCTGTTGTGGTTGGATGCAATGGTCCGGCTGTTTTCTAGAGCCTATGGGGGTTTTGGATTGAAGGTCGATTTGGCAAAGTATCCATCGGGCATAACGAACGTGCCATAAGGAGAAGATGTGGATACATCCGTGACATCTGATACTAGAAGCCATACGGGGTTGGCACTTCTCGTGATCATGATCGGGGTGCTCATGGTCGCAATCGACACCACCATAGTTGTGCTCGCTCTTCCGGTGATGCAGAAGGCGCTGCACGTTGCTCTCTCGGCAGTAATTTGGGTGATTATCGGATATCTGCTGACGATCACCCTTGTATCTACCCAGGTGGGCCGTCTTGGGGATGTCTTCGGGCGGGTTCTCATGTACGAGGCTGGCTTTTTGGTCTTCATCGTCGGTTCGGCTTTGTGTGCCCTGGCTAGCAATGAGGCTACGATCATCGGTTTTCGTATCGTCCAAGGTCTCGGTGGCGCCCTGGTCATGGCCAACAGCGGGGCCGTGATCGCCGACACCTTCCCCCCTGATCAGCTAGGTAGAGCCTATGGTTTCAACTCAGTGGGCTACACCGTGGGAGCCATCTTCGGGATACTTCTTGGCGGAATCATCGTCACTTACCTGTCCTGGCAGTGGATCTTCTGGGTCAATGTCCCTATAGGAATCGTGGCGTTCGTCCTTGCCCTCAGAGTCCTCCGCGACTCCGGAAAGCGGCAGAAGCAGAAGCTCGACCTAGTTGGAATGCTTGTCCTTGGCTTAGGGCTGTTCGGGATCTTGTGGGGAATTACCAAGCTATCCACCGATCCGTTCTCTGCCCAGATCATTTTTTATCTGGTCGGCGGAGTGATTTTGATGGTGGCGTTCGTCTTCGTGGAGAGGGCCCGCGAGGCTCCAATGGTGCACCTGTCGATATTCAAGGTTCCGACCATGACCCCCACGCTTACTGCTGCATTTCTCCAAGGCCTTGCCAATTACGCAGTCCTGTTCTTGGTGATCATGTATCTCCAAGGTGTGAGGGAGTACTCCCCCCTGAAGGCCTCACTGCTTCTTGTGCCGGGGTACATAGTAGGGAGCTTCGTAGGTCCTCTTTCGGGGAAGCTGGCCGATCGCCTGGGCCCAGTGATTCCGGCTACGGCTGGACTCGCCATACAGGTTGTGGCTCTTCTGGTCTATGCACAGCTCGGAACCACCACCGGAATGTGGGTTGTAGTAGTTGCATCGGTCATAAGCGGTATTGGAGCGAGTGCCTTTTTCCCTGCAAACAACTCTGCAGTGATGAAAGCATCGCCCTCGCAGATGTTCGGAATAGCCTCGGGGATGCTCAGAACGTTCTCTAACGTAGGCATGGTTTTCTCGTTTGCGGTGGCCATTTTGGTTGCCGCACGGTCGATTCCGCGCAATCTCGCCTTTGCGATATTCGTCGGCACCACGCGGCTCACGTCGCATCTGGCTAGCGTGTTCACCTCGGGGCTTCACTCCGCATTCTATGCATCGACGATCTTCATGGCGCTTGCCGCACTTCTGTCGGCTACTCGGGTATTCATGAAATCATCGCGCCGACAAGGGGCATAGCTGAGCAACCGGAGCGCAGGGGGTACTCCGGTTCCAGTTAGTAAGCCGATATCCAACGGGGACCTCCGAAAATTTTTGGGCGCGGCTAGCTTTCGGCTCTCTGCAGCTGTCTATCTGAGGTCTGCGATGTGAAATGCAGAGGGAATTGAACTTACATATTTCGCTCAAGTGCGCCCGGTCGCCAAGCTGAGGCGATGATCTGGGACAGCGATCCATTGATGCCGAGTGAGCGTTTGTTGCAGGCAAGCTTTGGGAAAACGACGCGAACTCGGCGATGGGCCCTAGATTCGATCACTATGGGAGCCAGATCGCGCAAAACGATCCAAAGGGTCTTTACAATTCTGGGACTTGTCGGCCTCGCCATCGTGGTCTTCTTTGACAGACATGACCTAACCAGCTTTTGGAGCCTTGCCGAACATCTGCGCTGGTACATCATTGCAGCCGTGGTCGTGGTGCAGCTTGGCAGTTACTGGCTGAACGCCCTTTACTACCTTTCGATTCTGAGGGTGTTTTCATACGACACAGGCCCCCTTCGGTTGTTTGAAGGAGCGCTGGCGGCCAACTTCGTGAACTACGTACTTCCCTCCGCTGGTCTTGCCGGCGCTGGCTTTCTTTCGCAGGTGCTGGCTCCTGATGTGCCAAGAGGGGTGAGCGTACTGGTGCAGCTAATGCGCTACGCACTGAGCGCGCTGGCGGTACTTGTGATGATGCCGGTTGGGATAGCCCTGCTCTTTCTCTATAACCCGGGAAAGGGAGGCGCGATTGTCGATGTGACAATAGCTTCCGCAGTTGCGATTACTCTCGCAGCCGTCGTTCTTGTGGCTCTGATTCAAAACGAGTCGCTGGCGAGGCGTCTTTTGGAGAGGCTGATGCGCATGCTCGGAAAACTCCTCAACAAGGCGCGAAAGGATCAGGTTTGGGAGTTTGTCGACCAGTTCTATGGCGCCTTTCATTCCATGGTCTCCCACATGCGGCAGATGTGGCTGCCGTTCGCCTGGTCGATTCTATACATCATTGTGGAGATCGGCACTCTTTACATGGCCTTCCTCGCCTTCGGAGAGGTGATGAACCTCGGCACGGTGGTGATGGCTTACCTCTTTGCAAATATCGCGAGCGTCTTTGGCGGAGTTCTGTTCAGCACCGGAGTGTTCGAGCTGGGGATGGCTGGGACTCTCATCGCACTTGGAATGCGCTTTGCTCTCGCGGTGTCAGTGACTACTGTCTATCGGGTCACCAATCTCATAATTGGCCTGCCGCCCGGCTTCTTCTACTATCGGAAATACCTGGCTCCCCGAGACGAGGGTGAAACCCCGGAAGCTTCGCCACCTTGAGCCTCCGGGCCCTCTTTCGCCAAACCGGCACATTCAGGCGGTCCATCTTTGCGTTAAATGTCGGCTGGCCGAGCGCCGATCCGGGTGGGATTCCTTGGGAGGGACTGCGGAGATTTTCGGCCGAAGCGCGGTGAATAAGGCGACAGCCATGCTACGTTATCCTCTATTGCAAGACGGGTAGACAGCTTCTTTAGAAACTGTCGGCCGAATTATGGAAGACCTTTCCGAGGTGGAAGGGTCTGAAGTGGGAGATAAATGAAAATCAGTAGATGGGCGGCGTCAAACCCGCTTGTGGGGGGACGGAGCCGTTTTGCCGTCCTAGGTCTTGTAGCCGCGACGCTGCTTGCAGCGTGTGGCTCGTCAACGTCTGCTAGCTCGACCAGCTCAACAGCTGCTGCTGGCAATGCTACTACTACATCGTCTGCGCCGGTGACGATCACTCTGGCAAAGGCGATCAACACTGAGCCATTCGCTACGGCAAATGTCGCTTCCTCGCTCGGATATTTCAAAGATGCCAATCTGAAGGTGAATATCGAGACCGTCGCAGGAAGCAGTGTCGCCAACGCAGCTCTTCAAAGCGGAAGCGTTCAGTTCGTTCTTGCTAGTTCTGCAGCCCTTCTTTTGGCGGCAGCCAAGAACATTCCGCTGCTTGCAGTTGGTGGCATCGACAAGGGCGATGGAGTGCAGCTGGTGGTGTCGAATACCTGGCTAAAGGCGCACCACCTTTCCGCCAGTATGCCTTTGGCACAAAGGATAAAGGGGCTCGAGGGCACTACGCTCGCGACGCTCAGCACCTCGGACAAGTCGGTCATGTCGGACTTCTTGTCGACTGAGGGAGTGCCTTCCTCCTCTGTCACGGATGTCTCGATGAGTTCTGTAACTGCCCA
This sequence comes from Actinomycetes bacterium, assembly GCA_021810525.1. Taxonomy (GTDB): domain Bacteria; phylum Actinomycetota; class Acidimicrobiia; order Acidimicrobiales; family Acidimicrobiaceae; genus SCQM01. Next base: position 4,719 of record JAJZIP010000032.1, read on the forward strand.
GCTTGCAGCTGTGCAACACGGTCTCGCCCAGGAGTTCATAGCAAGCCCGCCCAACTCGAGCATCGCGGTAGCTGGAGGGTACGGTTCGGTCTTGGCCAATGCCAAAGAGCTTCCGTACCTTTCTGACGAGGCCTACGACATCTTGATCACGACTCCTGCCTATGCCAAGGCACACCCGGCAGTGGTAAAGGCGGTGGTCGGCGCGTTCCAGAAGGCGATAAGCGCCATGTCGCAGCAGACGCCGGCTGCGATCACCGCCATGCAGCCTCTATATCCGACGCTGACCCCAGCGGTCATCAAGTCTTCTCTCAGCAGCATCACCTTCACGCCGACTATGCAGCAGTCCCAGATCGGTTGGAATGACGCGCTCACATTCGCTCAAAAGACCGGGCTCGTGAAATCTGGGCAGAAGCTCAATGTCACAGAGGGCAGTGTCTGGACTAATCAGTTCAGCGGATAGCAGGCAGGGGAGATAGACGATCGGACTTGGCCGTAGGCTCTTGGTGTCTCAAAAGAGGGCGCAGCCGAGAGGGTCTTATGATGTGTAGGAGTCGAAGGCTGCCTCCTACACATCTGTCCGCTAATGGATTTCGTTTCTGCTGACGCTAGGGTGCCGGAGTTTTTCTGGTTGTGGGAGCTGAGTGTGTTGGTGGCTGTGGTCCACGAATCTAAAAGGAGGGATTCCCAGGTATTGATCTGACCAGGTGCAACTGGTACCCTTGCGATAATTAAGACCTACTGTGAGGATGGATTCGAGTTCGTTTTCGCAGATATCAACCACTTGGCGTGGCTGACAGTACCTGTCGAGGGGGCTTTTAGAGACCTGGACTTTGAACTTTGTCCAAAAGTTCATGAAGTCGTTGGTTGTGCGGGTTGCACTGACGAAAGCCGTCTGCGAAGCGCTATTCGGGAGGTGTCAACGCCTTCTACAGAAGCGGTTCAAGGTTGACAGCGTGCTTCGACTTTTTTCGCCGGGAAGCTGAGGTCGGAAAATTGTTTTGTTACATCATTAATAATGGATAGTGCAGCGAGAGGATGGTCAGATAGTGGCAGCCGATGATCTAGGGACTCAGACAAGGGACTGGCTGATCGGAGTTGACGTCGGTGGTACTTTTACCGATGGCGTCCTGCTTCGGCCGGGCTACCCCCCGATAATTGTGAAGACCCCGACCAACGTTGCGGATCCTGTCGCTGGTCTGATGGACTGTCTCGACGCGCTGGCGGAGTCGGTCTCAATCTCAAAGAGCGAGCTGTTAGAGCGAACCGTCAAGCTGGGATACGGCACCACCCAGGCTGCAAATCTGATAGTCGAGGGAAAAGGTGCCAAGGTCGGTTTCATCACTACCAGAGGCTTCAAGGATACCCTGGTGATAGCTGAGATAGGGAGAGAGCGCATCGGGATGGACCTTACGGCGAGCCGCGCTCCCTCTCTCGTGCCCCGATCCCGGATATACGAGGTGCGCGAGCGCGTCGACGCCCAGGGCAAGGAACTCGCGCCGGTCAACCTAGACGACGTCAAAGCCGCGATGGACGCCCTGGCAGCTGACGGGGTGGAGGCTGTTGGCCTATGTTTCCTCTGGTCGTTCTTGAACAACCAGCACGAGCTGGCTGTGGCGGACGCCCTCAAGAGCTACTCAAACTGGTTCGTCTCGGTCTCGCACGAGGTAGCCCCGCTTCTGGGCGAGTACAAGAGGAGCGCCACCACAGCCCTCAATGCCCGGCTCGGACCCCTCGTCCAACAGCATCTCCTCTCAGTCGGCCGCAGCCTCAAGCAAGAGGGGCTGGAAGCCCCGCCTCTGGTGATGACCTCGGCAGGCGGGCTTCTCACGATGGAGGATGCTGCCTCGAAGCCTGTGACGCTTCTTTCATCGGGTCCCGCAGGCGGGGTTCTCGCCTCGAAGCTTTTGTCGGAGCGGATGGGGCTCCAGAACGTGCTCTGTGCGGACATGGGAGGAACCACCTTCGATGTCAGCCTCATCACAGAGGGAGAGCTGGCACAAAGCGAGCGTGCGGAGTACGCAGGCCAGGAGATCTTCACCGAGGCCATAGACATCGTCTCCATAGGTGCAGGCGGCGGAAGCATCGGCTGGGTGGACCATGGGCTTCGTCTCAAAGTCGGTCCCGGCAGTGCCGGCTCGGACCCTGGCCCGGCATGCTACGGCCACGGGGGGCGGCATGCCACCGTGACCGATGCCAACTGCCAGCTTGGGAGGCTCAACCCCAAGGGACTCGCAGGAGGACGGCTGCATCTCGACACCGAGGCGGCCAAAGAGGTTCTGACCGAGCTTGGCAAAGAGGTGGGGCTCGGCCCAGAAGAGACCGCAGAGGGGATCATATCGATCGTCGACGCCGCTATGAGCGATGCGATCAGGAGCCAGACGGTGGCGAAGGGGCTCGACCCGAGAGAGTATGCTCTATTTGCCTACGGTGGCGCAGCTCCGCTGCACGCGGCATCGATCGCTTCTGATCTTGGGATCAAAAAGGTTGTAGTCCCTCTTTTGGCACCGGTCTTCTCGGCCTATGGAATTGTCGCCTCGAACATACAGCACGTCCTCAGCCGGAGCCGTGTGGTTCCTGTCACAGATGCCGAGACTATCGCATCGGTGTTTTCCGAACTAGAGGCAAGCGGTATCGCAGCGCTCGAGTCAGACGCTGTTCCCGAGTCGTCCCGGATGCTGGTCCGTGCCGCTCAGCTTCGGTTCAAGGGCCAGATGCATGCCGTGAACGTCTCCGTTCCCTCGGGCCCCATAACGGCTGAATCTCTCGAGCAGCTGGGCGCCAAGTTCGTCGAGACCTACGAAAGGCTTTTCGGCCTAGGGACATCCTCTGCGAGCGCTGGGATCGAGATAGTCACCCTTCGCGTTTACGCGATAGGCATCACGACGGTTCCTCAGCTCGATGAGGCCGAGGCAGCCGAGTGCGACGGCGTTCCGACCGGAAGCCGGAGGGTCTGGTTCAGGGGCAGCTCGATCGAGGTCCCGACCTATGTCGGACCGCTCGAGCCGGGCACGAGGATTTCGGGGCCTGCGCTTCTCGACTATCCAGGCCAGACTACCTGGGTCCCGGTCAACACCACCGCAGTGGTGGATCCATATCAGAGCCTGGTTATGACCGTCGACTGAGTTTGCGAGAGAATTTCATTGGGGGGAAACATGAAGGTTGATCCGGTCCTGACTGAGATCATCTCTAACCGGCTCTACCAAATCGGACGGGAAGGGGGGCTCGTGCTCCAGCGCTGTGCGGTGAGCCCGAGTGTCGTGGATGCACGCGATCTCGGCTTCAACATAGCCGACTCTTCTGGACGGACCATCGTATATTCGGTGTGGATGCCGAGGCACGGCACGACACTTGGATACATGCTAAAGAGCTGCATGGAGCGTTTCGAAGGTGACGTTCGTCCGGGGGACATGTACCTCGTGAACGACCCACACTCCGGAGCACTTCACATCCTCGATCTAGCGGTCATTGCACCTGTGCACTACGACGGCGAGCTGATAGCCTGGGTCGGAAACGCCACACACCACGTAGACGTGGGAGCCATGAGCCCTGGAAGAGCGCCTCTCGCGACCGACTGGCATCAGGAGGGGATCATATTCAAGCCAACCAGGATTGTCGAAGACGGCAGGATACGTGACGACATCTTCAACCTCTTCTTGGACAACGTGCGCATGCCAAGGTACCAATCGTTGGATCTCAAGGCGCAGATCTCTGCGAACTTCGCCGCCTCCCAGAAGATAATCGAGCTGGTGAAGCGATATGGGGTGGAGGCCTTCAAGGAGACCGTCGAAAGCTCCATCGAGCTGGGAGAGCAGCAGGCAAGGGAGAGAATCGAGCTATTACAGAAGGGCGAGTACCACGAGATAACCTATCTCGACTACGACAAGCTCTACAAGATGGAGTGCACGCTGACTATCGACGAGGACGGTCTCCACTTCGACTTCGACGGCACCGATCCCGAGGCCAAGACCTTCATCAACTGCGCCGTGCCCTGCGCGGTAGCGAATCTGCACAATATCTTGGCCTGCCAGCTCTTTCCTGATCTCTCGGTCAATGCCGGAACCTGGCGCATGGTTGAGGTCTCGATCCCTGACGGAACCATAATCAGCTGCAATCCGCCGGCCCCCTGTTCCGGAGCCTCCACCATAACCGGTTGGAGGGTCCAGGGGATAACCCTCGCGCTCTTGACCAAGGCCTTGCGCTCCTCCCCTAGAAGCCGCTACTCGATGGCCGAATGGGGATGGGGATTCACTGACGTCCAGTGGACCGGCATTGACCAGCATGGCCGCTGGTACAGCCTGAGGGGAGACATGAGCCTTCACGGCGGCGGCGGAAGGGCCGAAGTCGATGGAATCGACGTCGCGAACATTGCAGGCTCCACCAATACCAGCACCCCCAGCATCGAATCTTACGAGGACAGGTACCCGGTTCTCTACCTCGCCCGCGGCATCTCTCCAGACTCGGGAGGTGCCGGCCAATATCGGGGAGGCTGTTCGGGATATTGGTCCAGGTGCCTGTACGGAGTCGACTCGGCCAAAGACCTCACCTTCTACATTGGACGGGATGTGCAGTCCCGAGGCGTATTCGGCGGGCATGACGGTACTCCCTCGAGGATCGTACTGAAAAGAGGGACGGACATCATGAGAAGGCTCCACCAAGGAGTCCCCCTTTACGAGGAACTCGAGGGCTCAGAGGAGCTTCTGCCGCAGAGGCCCAGCGGTCTGGATCGGGTAATCAGTGCAGGCGATGTGATCATGGTGAGAGGAATGGGAGGCGCCGGGTACGGGCCTCCTGAGCTCAGGTCCGAAGAGCTGGTTAGAACCGATCTCACAGACGGGTTGATATCGCCCGAAAGGGCGCTCGAAATCTACGGAGTCAAGGTGGATTGAGCTCCTCCTTGGTAAGGTGGGCTGAGCGGAAAGATGCTGTCCGGTTCCCGCCATGGACTGCCGCCGCAATGTCGCGGTCTGTGGCCAGAGCGCTCGAAGAGCTGCGGGTGCGCCGCTTGGCGTAGGTGTGACTTAGTTCATTTCGGAGCAAGAGGGCCGGCTTTACATTATTTAGGTTCTTGGCAGGTATCGAGGCGCAGATCTCATGGAGGGACTGCGCACATTCAAGGAGGGTGTCTTGAAATTTGAAAACAGAGTTGCAATAGTCACCGGCGCTGGGCGAAATGTTGGCGAAGAGATTGCTTGCGCCCTCGTGGCTGAGGGCGCGAAGGTCGCCCTCGTCGACAGCAGCCCCGAGCGTCTGGACCGTGCCGTTGCAAAGGCCGCGAAATCGGGCTCCGGTTCTGCCCTTGGATTCATCTGCGATGTCTCTTCATCGGAGGACGTGCAGCGAATGGTCGCCGACGTCGTGAAGAGCTTTGGTGGCGTTCACATGCTTGTCAACAATGTTGCCGTCACCGACCGCGGGGTCAACGTGCTCGATCTAGCTGAGGAGGAGTGGGACAGGGTTCTCAACGTCACTTTGAAGAGCCTCTTTCTCTGCACCAAGTATGCAGGCCGCCAGATCGTTGCCCAGAACAGCGGTGGCGCAATCGTCAACATCGGTTCGACTTCGGGATTCCACGCGCGTGGCAACGCAACCGCCTACTCCGCCGCCAAGGCCGCAGTGATCCATGTGACACGTTCGATCGCCCTTCAGCTCGGCCAGTTCAACATCCGCGTCAACTCCGTCAGCCCGAACAAGGTGGGTTCACCCGTCGGAATGGACGAAGAGCCTCCAGGCCGCCCGAGGAAGAACGTTCTGGGACGCGGAGCGGTTCCAGATGACATCGCCAACGCGGTTCTGTTCCTTTTGAGCGACAAGGCTTCGTTCATTACTGGCATCGATCTGTTAGTGGACGGCGGGGCAACGGTGGCAATGGCGATGGACTGATCTTCCGCGGCGTACTATCTGGTAACTAAAGGCGGTAGTTTCCTCATCCTCCCCTGGGTCCCAAGGGGAGGATATTTCGCGCCTCAAGGTATGATTGTGGGGTTTGACCTGGCTCTCAGCAAAGTCACAGGAGCTTCTACGCTCCAATTTTGGGAGTTCGATCCGGACGGATGGTAGGTTTAAAGAAAGAGAATTTGGCATCTAGTGTGTCATAGGGCAAACGGAGCGACTCTTCACTTCTGAGGAGGAATATATGGAACTACGGTTACGTAGAGACGTAAAGCTCCTTGTTCTGGTAGTAGCCTTCTTCAGCGTGATTGCTGGTTTCTTGGCCGGATTGGCTGGAAACACGCAGGGCTGGTTGGGGGGAGTGCTCTACGTTGTTTTCGTTGCTGGTCCACTATTTGTGATCGGCATCGCGCTGCGCTCTTCCAGTACGGGAGTTGAGAGAACCATAGCGGTGGTGGCTTTGGCTTTCGCGCTTTATTGGTTTTCGGTGGTAAGCGGTAACTGGCAGCAGTACAACTATGTCGAGAGAGTATTGGTGCCACTGATGATGAGTCCGGCGATAGTGGCATATCTTGCGGCATTTTTCGTGGAGCTGCCGTCGTTCAAGCCTCATATCCCCTCGGGGAACAGTTGATTGTTGCTGATATCCGGGGGTTATGAAGGCGGCAATTGCGTGCCTCTGGCAGGTATGAGACATCTCGCATTGTCGTACCAGCGCGGGCGGGAGGTCTTCCCCGTCAAGGGCATTAGGTTAGTCCGGCTTTCCGAATCCCCTGATTGCCAGAGCCAAAAAGACTAGTGCGAATGCCACCACGATGAGTATCTCTCCCCAGAGCGGCAGGAGATAGCCAAAGATTGTCACACCTGTAGCAAATCTTGCCGCAGCCGCTGGGGGCATGTTCTGGACGGCGAAGACCACATGCCGCAGCGGATCAACCGCATAGGTGAGCGGATTGATCCTTGTGATGAAGGCAAGCCAGGAAGGGAGTCCGTCCAAGGGGAACAGGGCTCCGGAGAGAAAGATCATCGGAAACAGCACCAGCTGCATTACCACCTGGAAGCCCTCCATCTTTTGGATTCGGCTTGCCACGAAGACTCCGAAAGTGGTGAGCCCGAATGCCATCAGCGCCTCCAGCAGGATCACCTCGACGACTAGCAGCACCGTCAGGTGCACTCCGATCAAGGGTGCGAGAACTAACATGATTGTCCCCTGGACCGTGGCTATGGTGGAGCCCCCAAGAGCCTTTCCCAGCACGAGAGCGCTCCGGCTCACCGGCGCTACCAGCATCTCTCTGAGAAATCCAAATTCACGATCCCATACGATCGAGATGGCGGAGAAGATCGCCGTCGTCACAACCGTCATGGAGACTATACCTGGGAAGACGAACTTCTTGAAGTCGAAGCCGCCTGTCGTGCCGACAAGGGTCGTCATCCCGTAACCGAGCACGAAAAGAAAGAGAATCGGCTGGACGAAGCTGGACAGGATCCTGGTTCTGGTCCGGACGAAACGGATTATCTCCCGGTGCCAGACCATTTGGATAGTGCGCAGTTCGTAGCCCAGGCGATTGCGCTCGTCAGTGAGCCTGGTGGCTCCGACGGAGATGTTTGCGGTTGCCAAAGTAGCCTCCTACCTGCGAAAACTTCTGAAGTGCATAGGAAATGACCTTTCCGCGTGGCCCTCGCGTATTTCACGCCCTGTGAAGTGCAGGAAGACGTCGTCCAAATCAGGCCGGTGGACCTTGACGCTTCTTATCGGCACTCCGGCAGTAGAGATTATTGCAGTTACCTGCTCCTCTCCATTTTCGACGAATGCCACTACGCTTTGTTCTCCGACGCTCACCTTGTAGCCAGCCTGTTCGAGGTTGGACCCGGCCAGCTTGTCATCGGCTGTTGATAACTCGACCGTGTCGGATCCGACCATTTTCTTGAGTTCGTCGGGGCTATCGAGGGCGACAATGGAACCGTTGTCTATGATCGCTATGCGGTCCGCATACTCGGCCTCGTCCATGTAGTGAGTTGTCAGAAAGATGGTCACCCCTTCCTCGGAGCGGAGCCTGAGCACGTCCTCCCACATGAGAGCTCGAGTCTGAGGATCGAGACCTATTGTGGGCTCGTCGAGGAAGAGCACAGCCGGGGTGTGGAGCATCCCCCTTGCAATCTCGAGGCGCCGGGCCATCCCGCCCGAGAAGGTTGAGACGAGGTCTTTTCTCCTCTCCCCGAGATCAACTAGGCGAAGGACGCGGTCGATCCGTTCTTCGACCTGGTGGCGAGGGACCCTGTAGAGAACGGCGTGAAATTGCAGATTCTCCTCGGCGGTCAACTGCTGATCCAGCGTTGGCTCTTGAAATACGAGTCCGATTCGCCTGCGAACCGCTGTCGGTTGACGAAATACGTCGAAGCCATCGACCGTCGCTGAGCCGCTGGTAGGCCTGGTCAAGGTGCATAGCATCCTGATCGTCGTTGTCTTCCCTGCACCATTCGGCCCCAGAAAGGCAAACACCTCTCCGCGTGCCACTTTGAAAGAGACTCCCTTGACCGCCTCGTTCTCGCCGTACCGCTTCGAGAGCGACTTCACATCAATTGCAGGCGGGGCACTATCTGAGAGAATGCCCGAGTCTTCGAGTGCCCTCTCTCTTCTAGGGCCAGAGGAACTGGAACTGTTTTGCGCCGGGCCGACCGGAGTTGCGTCGTCACTACCTGTCATAACTCATTCTCCACGTGCACTCGCCCGTCGAAATGGAGGCCTGACGGGTTCGATCCACACAAGTTTCTGGTCACGGACCCCTCGAGAGTCCCTGAGGCATTGGATTCAACTGTGGCCGACAGCGTCAGTCTAAGTCCGAACATAAGCCATGTCAAACTGTTGTAGCAGTTCAACGGGCATTAGCATCCCAATCCCCGCCGACGCCTGAGCCGGGATCGATGCCATGACCCCACGTCGCGAGCTGGTGACTCAAAGATTCCGAACCTCGGACTGAACCGGGTTTCTGAAGCTCTATCTGTCTCAGCCTTCGCTCGGCTGCATCCAGATCTTCTCGGGGCGTATGACGATCTTGATTCTTCGTTCGCCGGGCTGGCGATTGGGGTAGGTGTCGACTCCAAGGTACTTCTTTGCAAGAAAGTCGATGTGCGCGTCTGCACCCTCTTCTGTGACATCTATGACTCTGCCCTGGAAGGCGATCGCCTGATAAGGATTCTTTGGATCGAGCAAGGAAATGGCGACGATGGAGTCCTTATGAATGCTCTTGGCCTTGGATCGACCCAGGGCTGTATTAATGATGACGTTGTCCCCGTCTATGTCCACCCATACCGGGGTGGAGTGAGGAGTGCCATCAGGCTGGACGACTGCCAGATGAACAAATACCGGCTGAACTAGAATAGCCTTGGCGAGTTGGTTCAGCGTAGATTGCGCCATTTAGTACTCCCATGTCCTCAGTTGCCTTTTCCCGAAGTCTAGCCCGCCCGCATTGCGAAATTTGGCCGATCCGGCCAACTCAGGGGTGGACGTCTTCCAAGAGCCAGTCACTAGGTATGTCATGGCCTAGGCCGAGCTGGCATGCCCTCTTGTAGATGACGTGACCGACTGCTGCAAACTGAATCCCGAGTCCCGAACTTGGGCCAGTGCCGCTGCCACCGAAGAGGGTTATCTGGCTCGGATCGCTACGACCCCGAGAATCTCCTGTCATGATCTTGCCAAGCTCTACGATCTTGGCATCCCACTCAGGTCTCCAGTCGCCCCTCTGCATCACCTCTTGGGCTATTGGTTGCCCGCTGTAGTGCAGCGACTGCTCTAGTGATCGAGTTGCAATCACGGCTGCCCTCTCGTGCGTGGCATTGTCGAGCTCTCCACGCTGCAGGGAGTTCACATGTTGGCCTGGGACCAGCCATTCTCCATCGAAGACCGGGTCCAGCGAGTTGGTCGATGCAGCAACAATGTCGCAGTCTATGACAGCCTCCCGGGCGGAGCCGACTGGCTTCAGTTTTGCATCAACCAGTGGTTGGACCCGTTGGCAGAGCGCCTCGCTATGCCCTTTGGTGGGGCTATGGACTCTAATCTCCTCGAGTTCGCGGACCGAATCCAGGGCCATGATCTGGGCGTCGGCCTGCCAACCGGAGCCGATCAGGCCTGCAACATGGCTGTCCGGCCTCGATAGGTACTTCGCCGCTAATCCGCTCGTGGCGCCGACGCGCATCTTCTGAAGGTATCCGTCTTGCATGATGGCGAGCAGCTCCAGAGTCTCAATGCTGAAGAGAAGAACGAGGCCAAGAAACTTTCCTCCGGGCGCCATAGGTAGCTTGTCCCTCCGGTGCTGGCCTTTCTCGTTGAACTCTACGACATGATCGGAGCTCAGTCGCAGGCCGTGAACGCCGTAACGTGGCAATGAACCATCCATGGTCTTGAAAAGGTAGTAGTGATGCGGCTCCAGTTCCGTGTAAGTGTGGCTGCGCGGCCTGTTGGAGGCTTCACCGCGCGCCAAATCTTGGAACGCGTTATCCAACACCTTGAGGCAGTCAGACATGGTCAGGACTTCCTCCACATCTTGATTGGAAAGTATTCGCATGGTATACCCCGTTTCTTTCGGAATTCGCATGAGCCTGCGCTGATTGAATCTCAGGAGTGCATCCCTTGCCAGAGCAGCTCTGAATCGATCTTCACTCCCAGATCCCTTGCTTCGGCCTTGCGCAGAATTGTCGAGCCGACTGCGGCAAACTGGGAACCCTGACCGAGATTGTTGATGAATCCTGTGATCTCCGCTTGGGATTTGCGTCCATCCGCCTTGCCCACCGAGAGTTCGGCAAGCGTCGGATAGCCGGTCCAATCTAGCGATGAATGCACTGGATGGTCCTGGAGGACTGTGCCATTGAAGGTCGGCAAGCTCGTTGAACTGACGGTGACCTCTTTCAAATGGGTGTGCAGCACCAGCCGGTCGATGCGCTCATAGCCTTCGTCGGGGACCTCGTCGCGGTGCAGCGTGGAAATGTGCATTCCCGGACGGAGCCAGTTGGGATCGACGAAGGGCTGGCGGGAGTTGGTAGCCGTCATGAGCAGGTCGCAGCCTTGGACCGCCTCCTCGGCTGATCCGAACGGGGTCACTGCTATTGCGAGCTGCTGCTCCATCTCTTCGCAGAAGGTCTGCCTGTGCTCCTTGTTTGGGCTGTATACCTGTACTCGTCCGAGCTTCCTCAGATGGCTGAGCGCGATCAGGTGGGCACGGGCTTGGCCGCCTGATCCAAGTATTGCAACCGATTCGGTGTCAGGGCGAGCGAGAAGATCGTCACCCAAGGCGCTAGTCGCACCGACCCGCATCCGTTGGATGACGCCGTCTTGGATGATGGCCTTCAGCTCTCCGTTTTCGAGACTGAATAGAGCCACCATGCCGAACCATTTTCCGGGTATCTGTGGCTCCTTTTCACGACGGAGGAAGCCATCTTGGACGGTGAATTTCACCAGATCGGATGAGAGTCGCAATGCTACTAGACCCCCTCCCACGTAACCTCCCACCATGGTCTTGAGGTAGTGGGCACGGCCGATAAACGACTCCGAGTTCTCTTCGTCCGCGGTGGACATAAGGGGGTGATGGACGTCGCTTCTTGGAGTACCAACCGAAATGCCCTGCCCCATTTCAACGTAGAGGTCACGAAGAGCCTCGATCACTTCAGACATCGTAATCAACTGTGCGACATCTTCATTTCTGAGATATCGAACCATAACACGCATCCTCCCTAGGATCCGAACAGGAAAGAGGTTTTTTTGCAGCGCTTGGCCGACTGGTGTTCCAAGGTATCTATGGTTGTCACCCGCGGCTGTTCGACATCACAATAGCAGAGGCCGACAACGGGAATTGGAAGTTTTGGCTCCAAATGATTCCGCGGCCAGTTTTTGAGTAGTATTCACTGTTGGACTCCGATCGGCTCTACCGGGTCCGTAGCTCCAAAGTTGATATCTGCATCGAGGGGGAAATCGAGTGCTATTGGTCGACAATTCCGCGGTTCGCGAACTTTTGTCCATGGCTGACTGTATCGACGTACAGGACTCCTGTTTCCGCCGGATTGCCACCGGCCAGGCAATCCATCGTCCGCGAGTCGACATGTACGCTCCCACCGGAAGAGATGACGACTACTATCGCTGGGGCACGATGGAAGGGGTGGACGCTCAGCTTGGGGTAATGGCGATTCGGATGAAATCCGATGTGATCTCGTGGCCACGGGACACAGAGAACCGCTGGACTGAGGAGAAGTACTGTAGTGCTCCCGGCACGTATTGCGGTTTGATCTGGCTTTTCAGCACCCGAGACGGTGTGCCGCTCGCAATAATCCAAGATGGTTATCTCCAACATTTTCGGGTCGGGGGCGGAGCCGGATTGGGTGTTAGGTATCTTGCCCGAAGCGATGCGAGCAGCGTTGGTATCATTGGTTCTGGCGGAATGGCGCGAACTTATCTGCAGGCGATCTGCAATGAGCGGCCGGTCAAGACGGTCAGGGTCTACAGCCCTAATCCAGCGAATCGCAGGCACTTTGCCAACGAGATGGCCGATGCTCTCAACATCGAGGTACATCCGGTCTCGTCTCCGCAGGAGGCGGTTGCCAACAGCGACATCGTGGCCACATGCACCGACAGCATGGACCCGCTCTTGTTCGGCGACTGGCTCGAGCCGGGCATGCACGTCACCAATCTGGGCCCGTCCGAGTTTGACGAGTCGGTCTATGAGCGTGCGGAGATCGTCGTTCGCCAAGGCATCGGCGGGCTCGATCTTGGCGAAACCGATCGGATCCAGAGGCTCAGAGGTCACAGTCCGATCGCATATATCGCGGGATCGCATGAGGAGATGAAGCGGATTCCCGAGCCGATGAAAGGCCCATCCATGTTCACGCGCAACGTGCCGACTCTGATGGATGTCATGACCGGCGTGCATCCCGGACGCACAAGCCCAGATGAGGTGAGCGCGTACATAAACGTCGGCAACCAGGGGCTGCAGTTTGCCGCAGTGGGGGATTTGGTTTACAGGCGGGCCAGAGAACGTGGGCTTGGTCGTGAACTGCCTACCGAATGGTTCTTGCAAGACATTCGCGACTAAGAAGCCTTATTCGCCCATATTGCAGCGCGTTTTTGCGATTTTTGAGCCTCTAAATACGAGGACTGGCCCATGTGTGAATTTTGTGTATGGTATGTTTTACTATTCCAGTATGGCGAAAAGGGGGTACGCCTTGGTTAAGAAACTGTCACTGGGTCGCCATGGCACCAAACAGGCAAGACCAGATGGCTCCAAGAATCACGTCAAAGAGCTGCTGCTTGCAATAAGCGTTTCAGCAGTTGGGGCGGCAACGCTAGCTGCCTGTGGCAGCAGTTCCAGTGCGGGTTCTTCGGCTACGACGGCCGCGAGCAGCGCCACGACAGCGGCCAGCAGTAGCGGAATGCCCGATCTTTCATTTTTCAAGGGTAAGACGATAGACCTGCAGGCGCCTGACAAGCCCGGTGGAGATGGAGACCTCTCCACGCGGGAGATCGCGCCGGCGCTGGCGCAGATACTCCACGCCACTGTCAACGTTTCGAACCATCCCGGCGCCGGCGGTGTCGTCCAGGCCAACGGCCTTTACACCGCCACTCCTGACGGCCTCACATTGGGCCTCATCCACCTTGGACCGATAATCATGTCCCAGGCTCTCGGGCTTGCGTCGGGTCTCAAGGCCGACATGACCAAGTTCAGCTGGATCGGCAATGTCACAGGTCAGCCTTTCGTCATAGGAACCCAACCGAACGACGGCATCAAGACATTTGCGCAGCTGGTGAAGACCACTACACCCAACACCGTCATAGGAAGCACAACCGACGAGGGTCCTAACGCAGTGATCTACAGCGTCTTCGGGATCAAGCACAAGTTCCTCTTCGGATACTCGAGCAGCAGCTCCGAGAAGCAGGGTTTTCTGGCTAACCAGGGACAGAACTGGAACAGCTACGCGGGAGTTGTCGATCCGATGGTGAAGGCAGGTCAGATGCGGGCGTTGGCAATTACCAGTGTCCCGTCGATACCGGCAATGCAGCAGGTTTTCAAGGGGGTGCCGACAATCTCGCAAGAGGTGACCTCCCTGGGGGTCAATCTGACATCCTCCCAGAAGGCCGCACTTGGTGGAATCACCCTCTACTCCAACTACTTTGCGACACTTGCTGCTCCTCCGGGCCTGAGTGCGGGAAAGCTCCAGACTTTGCGCACCGCGTTCTCCGAGGCGATGAAGATGGCCTCTACACAGGCGCTGGCAGCTAAGTCCAATGAGCCCCAGTACTACGTGAGTGGCCAGAACACTGCGGCGGCTGTCCAGACGATGCTCACGGATGCCCAGGCATTGGCTTCTTTCAAATCGAACGGCTAGCAGCTCCAAACAATAGAACTCGCATCTTTGCTGTCGAGCCGGTATTTGGCTTGGCAGCAAAGAAGTTAAGGAATCGTTGAGCGCGAGATGGCAAGTAACCTTTTCCATGGGCTGACAGCCCTGATTTCCGGGGGCCCAATCCTTTTTTTGATTCTTGGGATGATAATAGGCATGCTCGTAGGCATGTTGCCGGGGCTTGGAACTGCTGTAGCTCTGAGCATCCTTCTTTCCTTCGTATACCATATGAGCATCATCAATATGGTGGCGCTCATGTTGGGCGCGCAGGCAGGGGGCTACTACACCGCCTCCATCACCGCCATAACGCTTAATACCCCTGGAGCTCCAGAATCGTACCCGACCACTCTCGACGGCTTCCCCATGACGGAGAGGGGAGAGGGTGGCAAGGCGCTGGCGATATCGGCTGCATCCACCTGGATGGGTGGATGGATAGCCTGCATCATCTTTATCGGCCTGATCCAGGTTGCCAATCCTTTGATCACCACTTTCAAAGCTCCAGATTACGTCGGAGTGATCGCACTGGCCATAGTCTTGGTCGGCCTTGTCGGAGATACCCCGATGAACAAGATCGTGATCTCGGCGGGGTTTGGCCTGATGCTCTCCTTCGTGGGAAGCGACCCGGTCACGGCGGTATACCGGTTTACTTTCGGCCTTCCTCAGTTGGCCGACGGGATTGCCGTGGTCCCGTTCGCCCTCGGTGTCTTTGCTATCACCCAGATGGTGGTCATGTACGGTACCGGCCGAGGTGCGACCAGTGTGCCGGCGAATGTGGGCTTGAAGAACCTCTCCAAGACCGCATGGGAGGGGATAGCCTACACATTCCGCCATCCCGGCTCGGTGTTCCGGTCAGCGATCATAGCGTCGCTTCTCGGGCTTCTGCCAGGCATCGGTGGCTTCGCCGGCAACTACGTCTCATATACCGTGGGAAAGCGGTTGTCAAGAAAAGGTCGCGAATTTGGCACGGGAGTTCCTGAAGGGGTCATGTCAGCCGAGGGCTCCTCGCTGTCCAAAGAGGTAGCCTCGCTGCTGCCTGCGGTGGCGCTCGGGGTGCCATCTGGAATCGGCATGGTGCTATTCATTGCAGCAATGTCGATAGAGGGCATCCAGCCCGGTGAGGCCCTGTTGAGGGAGTACCCCTCGCTTCCCTACACCATGATGTGGGTGATGGCGATAACCGCCTTGCTCTCTTGCTCGATTGGCCTTGTTCTCTCTCCCTGGCTGAGCAGGGTGTCAAGGATCCGCGGGCCGGTGCTTTTCCCGTTCATAGTAGGGCTGGCCATCATAGGGAGCTACGCGGCAGCAACAAGCTCGATCGGCTTTTCAGAGCTCGCTGTCTTCGGATTGGTGGGGCTGGCAGCGCGCAAGGCCGACTATTCCCTTGCCGCCATGATCATAGGCTTGGTCCTGGGAGGACTCTTCAACGATCAGGTGCACGTCACTGCGGAAACCTACGGATGGAGCTTTCTCTGGAGAAACCCCATCGCCGATCTCACGCTTCTTGCCGCAATAGTTTTGTTAGGCGTCAAGGCAGTTCCAAGCATGAGGCGAATGCTGAGTCAGAGGGGCAGCATATTGGAGGCCCACGCCCCGGGAGGCTCCGAAGGAGAAGCTGGAGAGGAACGTCCGGGGTCGAACATCATCATCGAGGTCATAGTCGACGCTGTAGTCCTGGTCGGATCGGCTTGGTATTTCATAGTCTCTCTCGGGTACCCTTCCGGTGCCGGCCGAATTCCAGCCGGAGTATCAGGGGTCGTGGTCGTAATCGGACTCTTCAGGGTGGTTGTCGACTCGAGAAGGCTGATGCTGAGCAGGGTCCGGCACTCGTTTCCAGGCACCCGCGGCTACCGTTCTGACGATGTGAGCCTTTCTGAAAAAGGACCTACAGGGGTCTCTGGCGGATTGAGCCGACTCGAGAACGTTGGTTCCGCCGATACTGAAGGCTCTCGGGCCGTGCTTCATGAATCCGGCAGTTTGATGGTAGAGGCCTCCGAGAGTCTAGAGATCCCTGAGAAGGTCAGCCTGCGCCACTCAGGAGGCTGGAGAGAGATCATGGCTCTGATCTGGTTTGGCGGCTTCATTTTCTCGACCGCGCTTTTTGGTTTCAAGGTGGGTATCCCTTTGGCAGGCGGAATCTACAGCTTGGTGGGGGTCCGGTGGAGTAAGAGCTGGCAGAGGGCTTTGTTCGTTGTTGTGACAGTGGTGCTCCTGTACCTGTTGATCCTGGTGTTCGTTGACACCCTGCACTACACCTATTCCGGTATCTTTTAGTTTGCCCAGAATCGATCAAGTCCTCGAACCTTCAAGGTCTTTCGGGATCGGCTCTGAAGGGGCTGCGAATGTACGGCGCTGAGGTGTTAGTTCTCCGGGCATGAACCTGCAGGCCCTGCTGGCAACACTTGGAAGGAGTTCCATGGTGGAGCTTTGGTAGCGAAAGGAGCTTGTCAGGCGGTCGTCTGACGAGTAATGACACGTTTAGGAGGGGCATGAAGTGTTGTTTTTGACCAATGATCACATTGAACAAGTCCTGGACATGCCGGGCTGCATAGACGTGATAGAGGAGGCATACAAAGACATCATTGCCGAGAAGGCCACATATCGTCCGCGAATCGACCTCTATGTTCCTCAGGAGCCTCACTACTATCGATGGGGCACCATGGAGGGCGCGACCCGTAGCCGCGGGGTGTTCGCAATCAGGATGAAGTCCGACATGCTTGTATGGGAGGACCGGGGAAGCGTGCAGACCGAAGACAAGTACTGCGTAGAACCGGGAACGTATTGCGGGTTGATCTTTCTGTTCAGCGTGAAAGATGGCCGCCCCCTTGCACTGATGAATGACGGCTTCTTGCAGCACATGAGGGTCGGCGCCTGCGCAGGAATTGGAGCGAAATATCTATCGCGCCCCGACTCGAAGGTGTTGGGAATGATCGGTTCCGGAGGTATGGCCCGGACATATTTGAGCGCGATCACACATGTTCGATCGATCGAAAAGCTCAAGGTCTACAGTCCAACGAAACAGCATAGCGAAGCCTATGCAGCAGAGGTGCGCAGCTCCTTGGGCATTGACGTGGTCTGCGAAGCGTCAGCGAAAGACGCGGTCAAAGGCTCAGATATCGTGGCTCTCTGCACCGATTCGGTGATACCTGTGATAGAGGCCTCATGGCTCGAGCCTGGCATGCATGTCACCAATGTGCGGGCGAACGAAGCCGGGATTGACGTCATAAAGAGAGCGGACGTGATTGCCCGTCTCGGAACTATGACACTGCCTCGAGAAGGTCTCTTCGATACGACAGTTGTTGGTGGAGACGGCATGACCGGTTATATTGCCGGCAGTGCCAAAGAGGCGGAGAGGATTCCCAAGTCTTTGTCACGCGAGATCGACAATCCGAACATCGGCACCATCCCGGATCTGATGGCCAACCGGTGGCCAGGGCGCACCAGTGATAGCCAGATCAGCTTCATCAACAACCAGGGAACCCAGGGACTTCAATTCGCAGCGGTCGGCTCCCTGGTCTATGAAAGAGCAACGGAGCAAGGTCTTGGGCACCACATGCCAGACGCGTGGTTTCTCCAAGATATCCGTGATTAGCTGCGGCCCTTTTCGCTCAGCTGCATAGCTCCGGCTCTAGAAGCTGAAGCAGCGGAGAGCCATAGGGCCGAGAGATCGAAGGCTGTGGAGGTCTCCTCCTGCCGAGAGCTACTATTGGATCGAACTTTTGACCAGGGAGGCACGCCCTCGTCGAAACATGGAGATAGGGGTCAGAAAAGTGACATTGGTAATCAGTATCGAAGAGCAGCGGGAGATTCTGGATATGAAGAGTGTGCTGGAGGCTCTGGAGCTGCTTTACCGGGAGGAGGCCGCGGGCAGGGCGCTCACAAGGCGTCGTTCGGACACGGTCGTCCCGAACCAGATCGGCGTCTATGGGCTGAAGTCCATGGACGGTGTCGTCCCCGCTTTCGACGTCGGAGCCGTCAGGATAAACTCCGACGTCATCACCTGGCCCACGGTCGGCAACAGTAAACGCCGGGTCAAGGTCCCGGCCGCACCGGGCAATCGTTGGGTAGGCCTGATCCTT
>JAJZIP010000033.1 GCA_021810525.1 Actinomycetes bacterium
CGATACCGTAATTGGCAGCGGAAGCACCTTTACTATGAGATTTCCGAGTTCCAGGGTAGTGACGAGGGAGTAGCTTGGAGGAAACGTGAACATAGTAATCGTGGAAGACGACGTCAAGATAGCGAGTTTTTTGGCCAAAGGTCTCAAGGCCGAGGGATACGCTACCATGACGATCTCCGATGGTGACGAGGCGTTGAACGCCATTCCAGTAATGGGCAATGACATAGACCTTGTTCTTCTCGATCTTTCGCTGCCAGGCAAGGATGGCAAGGTTCTTCTCACCTCTTGGAGAGCAAAGAAGTTTACGCGGCCGGTGATTATTCTGACAGCTCGTGATGACACCTCGGACAAGATTGACGGGCTTGATGCTGGTGCTAACGACTACGTGACCAAGCCTTTCTCCTTTGCGGAGCTACTTGCACGCATTCGCGCCGCACTTCGGGGGGCGGATCAGACCTCCACCACTGTTTTGCAGGTGCTTGACCTGAACTTGGACCTCGTTACCAAGGTTGCCTGGCGTGAAGGGGTGCGCATCGACCTTGCGCCGAAGGAATGGGCGCTTCTCGAACTCTTCATGCGCAGTCCAAACCAGGTTCTCTCTCGTATGCAGATTCTGAACCACGTCTGGGACTATTCATTCGATCCGGGAAGCAACATCGTCGACGTCTACGTTGGCTATCTCAGAAAGAAGATAAATACTCCTGGAAAGACAGAACTGCTGCAGACGATACGGGGCGCGGGCTATAGGTTCCTTCCACCCCAGTTCCAGTCGGCACCGCTATAGGGGGCTCAGTGAGCTCAGTAGTGACTGGTCTCACCGCCAGCAAGAACGCCGGAGGTTTCAGCGCTCGGCAGTTGGTTCAAAGCGTCTATGAAGCTACGCAGGCGGCCATGTGAAACCTGGTTGAATCGTAGCGAGAGCCGGAACAGAGAGAGGTAGTCGTTGTCGGCGACCTCCTGAGGAGTTGCTTCAGTTTTTTCGATGACGCCTTCGATGCAGATGTCTGAGAAGGCCTCATTCAAGTATTTCAGCTCTTCATCACTGACGCAGCTGTTGGTTCGCACGATCAGTCGGTTGCCTACGAATCGGAGGCTGTGGTAGTTACGGTAGAAATTGACGATCTCCTCGACCGCCTCATCAACGCTCTGGGTGATCAGGTAAAGGGACTGGTCTGCTGGTGAGATGAAGCCCCTCGATATCGCCTCCTGTTTCAGGAACCTCTCCCAGGCCTGCCAGTAGCTGCCTCCCTTCGCATCCAGCAGTACGACCGGTGCCGGAACAGCTTTGCCGGTCTGGATCAATGTCAAAATCTCGAAACTCTCGTCAAGGGTTCCAAACCCTCCAGGCATGACGACGAAACCATGTGACTCCTTCACTAGCATCAGTTTGCGCGTAAAGAAGTATTTCATGCTTACGAGCTTTGGATCATTGGCTATGACATAGTTGGCAAACTGTTCGTGTGGGAGCTTTATGTTGACTCCAAAGCTCATCTCTGGACCTGCGCCTTCCAACCCGGCCT
Source organism: Actinomycetes bacterium (assembly GCA_021810525.1). Lineage (GTDB taxonomy): Bacteria > Actinomycetota > Acidimicrobiia > Acidimicrobiales > Acidimicrobiaceae > SCQM01. Next base: position 1,521 of record JAJZIP010000033.1, read on the forward strand.
GCATGATCCCCTGACCTGCCCCAGTAACCGTCATCCAGCCTCGCTTGGAAAGCCGCTCGGAGACCTCTCGCGCAACCTCGTATGTCGGATCAGAGGGGTTGCTGCGCGCTGAACCGAACAGAGTGATCTTGCGCTGAAGGTGGTACGGTTCAAATACCTTGAATGCGTTCGCAAGCTCCCGCAGCGAGTCCGATGCAATCTTAAGGTCAAGCCTTTTGACGTCAGATGCAGCCATTGCAATTGCTGTTGAGAGAAGGTGGCCAAGCACGTCACGGTTGTCGGAAACCTCGAGTTGATCGAGGATCATGGTGACGAGAAGATCAATCTGTTCCGGTTCTGAAAGCTTTTCAGTCACGTCTCTCCTATAAAATGCGGCTAAATGACAGCATTAAGATGTTACATCGCTCAGCACTAATTCTGGCTTGCGACGCCTAAAGGAGCTGGTAAAGAGTAGTGCGTTGCGCGAGAGACCGTCCCAAAGGCTCGACCAAAGATTCGAAGTCCTCTCTTGTCAGCTCCTGCCCATGGACAGCGCCGGCGGCACGGGAAATGTTCTCACCCATGAGCGTTCCGCCAAGGTCATTCGTGCCTGCCTGAAGAAGCTGCCTAGCGCCGTGTATCCCCATCTTTACCCAGCTTGCCTGAATGTTTGGCACTAGGTGTTGGTAGCTTATGCGGGCCACTGCATGCATGAGAAGAGCCTCTCTGAAGGTGGGCCCTTTCCGTGCTTTCTTTTGCAGGTAGATTGGCGATGCCATGTGCACAAAGGGCAGGGGAACGAACTCAGTGAAACCATGAGTTTCCTGTTGCAGCCTACGTGTGATTGCGATGTGTTTCGCCCAGCTTCTAGGGTTTTCGATGGAGCCGAACATTATCGTGATGTTAGAGCGAAGACCGACTTCATGGGCCGTTTTGTGAATCTCGAGCCAACGATCGGTTTTGATTTTGTCGGGACAAAGCACTGCGCGCATCTCGTCGTCGAGAATCTCGGCTGCGGTGCCCGGTAGAGACTTCAGGCCGGCGTCTTTGCACTGGGTCAGATAGTCCTTGAGGTCAACTCCCAACCTTCGGGCACCTTCATGAATCTCAAGAGCTGAAAACCCATGGATGTGGATTGACTCCGACCCCTTCTTGACAGCGTCGATGATCTGAAGGTAGTAGTCGCCGTCAAAGGAGGGGTGGATTCCGCCTTGGAGACAGACCTCGGTCGCCCCCACCTTCTCAGCTTCGGCTACTCTCTCGCTTACCTCGGATAGTTCGAGAAGATATGGGTTTCCACGAAGGTTGAGCGAGAGCGGCCCTTTTGAGAAAGCGCAAAATCTACACTTGAATGTGCAGACATTTGTGTAGTTGATGTTTCGGTTCTTGACGAAGGTCACCACATCACCGGAGATCTCTTTTCTTAGCTGATCGGCGGTCTCGGCAACGTATCTCAAGTCGTTCCCGCGGGCTGAGAAAAGCTTGTGTATCTGTTCCTCATCTGGGAGGACTCCCTTGAGAGCTGCGTCGCATATCTCGGTCACCTCTGAGAGCTCGGGTTTGAGTGAGAGTTCACGAACCAGCGACCATTTTGGCTGTTCGGTGGAGTGGATCGATCCAACCAGTAACGGTGGCTCTGAGTCGCCTCCGGATACCCACGAATCCGGGCGCCCGTACGAGAACGAGTCGCTATTTGAGATGACGTGAAAGCTGAGTTCAGAGCTGATCCACTTCGAGTCGTTGAACTCCGGATAGATCGGAAGCCGTGGCACGAGATGAACTCCCGTGCCGGCAAGCCGAGTCTCGAGATTTGATATGCTGGGCCAGGGTCTCTCGGGGTTTACGTGATCGATGGTCAGCGGAGATATGCCACCGAGGTCGTCAATTCCTGCGTCGACGAGATCGAGCACCTCCTCGGATAGATTTGGGGGTGCTTGGAGGTGGATGGTTGGGGGAAGAATTAGTCGTGCCAAGCCAATTGTTCTCAGGAACGCTTCCGAGGAGGCCGGCTCAGAATAAGCCAAAGCGGTATTTGGCTTCGGAAGGAAGTTCTGAATGATCACTTCCTGTATATGTCCATACTCCTGAGCTATTTCAGCGATCGTTTCCAGTGCGTGGATCCTGTCTTTTTCAGACTCGCCGATGCCGACGAGAATTCCCGTGGTAAAGGGAACCATCGCTTTGCCTGCGTCGATAAGTGCTGTGACGCGCCGTTCAGGACTCTTGTCCGGTGCGAGCCTGTGAGCTTTGAGGTTTGGATTGAGGCTTTCTATCATCATCCCTTGCGAGGCCGAGACCTCTTTCAAGTAGGAGAACTCTTCGAGAGAAAGGGCGCCGGCGTTCAGGTGAGGGATCAAACTGGTGTTGTCCAGCACGGCTTGAGCCGCTCGGTGTAGATACTCCGTGGTGCTGGTCATACCGAGTCCAGCTAGGAACTCAGCAGCAGCGGGGTATCGCGCCTCAGGTTTCTCGCCCAGAGTGAACAGTGCCTCTGTGCAGCCGTATTTCTCTCCGTTTGCTGCAATTTGCAGCACCTCTTCCAGACTCTGATAGGGGTGCGATAGCTGCCTTGATGCCTTGGCAAAAGTACAGTAGCCACACCTGTCACGGCAAAGCATCGTAAGTGGTATGAAGACCTTGGGCGAGAACGTGATCGTCTTGCCGAATTGTCTTGTCTTGGCCTGTCGCGCACGAAAAAGCAGTTCTGCAGTGGAAAGATCGGAAAAGTTGACTGGCATGCATCCAACCCTATCAAACGTAAGCTGAGTGCTCATGACATTCCTCGCAACGAACCCGGCCAGTTCAAAGCCGGCGAATCGAGGCTGCGCTTGGAGTTCCTAGTGGTATAAGAGCCGCTCAGCCGCTCTTATACTGCTGAAGAGGCAGCTTCGTGGTCGATGATCAGATTTATGCGCTTGGCCCTGACCCAAGATACCGGAAGGGAAAGGTCGCTTTCCAGTAGACCCTTGACCGCCTGGGCTTTGTCCTTGCCACTTGTCGTGATTATTACGAGTTCAGCTCTGGAAATTGCCTGGAGGCTCAGGGTCAGCCGGCAATATGGGTTTGTTCCGCTCGGGTCGTAGTTGGCGAGATAGAGCTCTTGGGTCTGGCGATCCGGCGATATGGCGGGAGAGCGCGCAAACAGGCTAGCCGTGTGCCCGTCCGGCCCCATTCCAAGATGTACCAGCCAAGGTCTTGGAGCCGCCTTGATCTTGGCGGCGTACTCTTTTGCAACTGTGTCACATTGTCTGTAGTCCGATGAAAGTTTCCCGGAAAAGGTCTTGGCGAGAGCGTGGAATTGAGTGCTCGTAAACGGTGCGAAGACTGGCACGGTGACCCCCTTCTCACCCAAGCGAGCGATCAAGGACCTTTTCAGGTTGAATGTGTTTGATGCATCCGTGTCTGGATCGACGACACGCTCGTCTCCCAGATAGAAGCTGATCATTTTCGCTTGCGTGGTGAAGCTGGTATGTGAAGCGAGTGACTCGTACAACTTCGGTGCCAGCGACCCGCCGGATGTGAAAAAGCTCCAGGCCGCGCTCGATCGCCGGCTGAATTCCAAGACCTGGTTGGAAAATTCATTCGGAATGTCCTCGGTTATGCATATGTGAAGGTTTTCCATCACCAAACTCCAGCAGGAGGGCCCGTCCCAGGCACATTAGGTGAAGCCGGATTCCGCTGATGATCCGTCAATATCAAAGTTAGGGTCAGCGGGCTGCACTTTGGCAGTACTCGGGGCTGAATGCTCCGGATCCGTCTCCCCGTCATCGGCGCACCTCTCTCAAGAGTTGTGCCAGTAGTGGCCGGTGGCCTGGAGCAGCTTGTTCGATTCCTTTGGGCCGTATGTCCCAGCCGCATATAGATAGAGCGGGAAGTCGGGGTCTGCAAAAGCACGTTGAACCGGTTCGACGATCTCCCAGGCCTTGATTACCTCGTCGGATCTGAGGAAAAGAGTCCTGTCACCGAGAAGGGCGTCAAGTATGAGCCTTTCGTAAGCATCCCACGAAATCTCCCGAAAAGCATCAGCGTAAGAGAAGTCCATCGCTACAGAACGTATGTTGTAGTCCTGGCCAGGCACCTTCGCTCCGAAAACCAGCTTGATCCCTTCTTCGGGCTGAATGCGAAGGATTAGCCGGTTGGGTCCGAGCTGCCGTGCTGAACTACCGGCAAACGGGAGATGAGGTGCCCTATTGAACTCCATCACAACCTGGGTCTCTCGTTTCGGCATTCTCTTCCCGGTCCTGATGAAAATGGGGACACCAGCCCATCTCCAGTTGTCAACTGCCAGGCGCATTGCAACATACGTCTCAGTTTTTGAAACGCGCGAAACGTCGCGCTCTTCTCGATAGCCTCTGACTTCTTCGGAGTTGATCACGCCCGTTACATATTGGCCTCTGACGGTTCTGGTCGCCACCTCCTGGATAGAAGGGATCTCGACCGACGACAACACCTTGACTTTCTCGTTTTGAATGGAATCGGCAATCATGGTTGCGGGTGCTTCCATCAGCACGAGGGAGAGCACCTGCAACATGTGGTTCTGAACGATGTCTTTCAGTGCCCCGGCACTGTCGTAGAAGCCCCCCCTGTGGCCGACTCCTATCTGTTCTGCCACTGTGATCTGAACGTTGTTGACGAAATTCCTGTTCCAAATTGGCTCAAACACCGCGTTGGAGAATCGGAGTGCCAGGAGGTTCTGAACTGTCTCTTTGCCCAGATAATGGTCAATCCGGTAAATTTGCTCTTCGGAAAACGACCGATGCATGTCGGAGTTAAGCTTCCGAGCGCTCTCGGTATCGTTGCCAAAAGGTTTTTCAATGATGATCCTGGTGAAGGTAGATGCCCCGCTCTGCGAGAGTCCGCTTTCACCAAGTAGCGAGCTGATCGGACCGAACAGGCTGGGTATCGTAGCCAGATAGAAGAGCCGTGATTTACCTGTTTGACGTGTCTGTTCAACAGAGTCGAGCAGCTTGGCAAGCGCTTGATAGGTCGAAATCGAGGAGTAGTCCCCCTGGAGGTAGTGGAAATTCTCGATATTCGAGCTGATCGATTCCAAGCTTGACGCCGACTCCATGACAAGCTTTCGGAATCCCTCGTTACCCAAAGGTGATCGTGCCACCCCAACGACCGAGAACTCCTCGGGCAGCTGGTTTTGATCCCAGAGGGACGCGATTGCCGGAAGTATCTTTCGCGATGTGAGGTCGCCGGATGCTCCGAAAATCACTAGTGTCGTGCCTTCGATCCTTCTTTTTCGATGCATTTGGATACTCATATCCACCTCTTCGTCACTATGTTTGTTTTGCGAAAAGCGATAATAATTCCCGAGGTCATTCGGAGTCCACTGATGAAATTCAGGCCTCGTCTTTGAACCTAGTCATTCCCACACTCAACCGCGGTGAAATTCGATCCTTAAGCCCTCTCCAGTTCCAGGGTTTTACGCGCTGCGGTAGTGCTTGGGCGTGGGAAAGCTCCTTTTTCGTCCAACTTGAACTCACGATCTTCGATGAGGCAGTTGCAAAAGGTCGGCTGCAATGAAGACCGGGTCAATCGGGTCAGGCCAGAGCCCTCTTCTTTTCGAGGGCTGTGAGTAGCTCTCTGAACGAGGAGGCAAAAGAGTCGACGCCTTCTGATTCGAGCTCATCTGTTATTTTCTCCATGTCGATGCCAAGCGCTCCGACCGCCTTTAGTACCTCCTGGGAGTTCTTGGCGAAGTTAGGTACGTGATTGTCATTTCGTCCGTGGTCCAAGAATGCCAAGACGGTCTTCTCGGGCATGGTGTTTACCGTGTTGGGGGCGATAAGCGCCTCGACGTATAAGAGGTCGGAATAGTTGGGGTTCTTTGTCGACGTAGACGCCCAAAGAGGCCGCTGAATTTGGGCTCCAGCCGTACTCAACTCTTTCCAGTCAGATTGTCGGTAGCGCTCTTCGTGGAGCAGGTATGCAGCCTGTGCCTGAGCAACTGCCGTCTGTCCCAAGAGTCTCTGACCGCTCTGGCCGAGTGCTTCGAGAATTGGGTCTAACTTCGTATCCACCCGCGAGACAAAAAATGATGCAACAGAGGCGATCTGGTTCAGGTTGCGGCCCTGTTGGTGTGCCTTGTAAATGCCTTGGATGTGTGCATCCATCACCTGCTGGTATCTCTGGAGACTGAAGATAAGGGTGACGTTGACCGATACTCCTCTTGACAGGGACTCTGTGATTGCGGGGAGCCCTTCCAACGTAGCAGGAATCTTGACCATTAGGTTTTTGCGATCGATCGCATCCCAGAGCCACTGAGCGGCCTCGATTGTGCCGTTGGTGTCGTGGGCCAGCTCAGGGTCGACTTCGATGGACACAAATCCGTCGGTTCCGTCCGACGAGCTGTACACCTCTTCGAGAACGTCCGCGGCTGCAGCAACGTCTTCGCAGGCCATTTGCCAGTATGCTGATTTGGTGTCCTTTGTCTTGATCAGCGAGAAGTATTCGTTGTCGTAATCGTCAGAGTTAGAGATGGCATTCGCGAAGATTGTCGGATTTGACGTAAGGCCTCTGACTCCGAGTTCTTTGAGTTCTTTGACCCTTCCGCTGATGATCCAAGCTCGAGAAAGGTTGTCTATCCAGGGACTCTGTCCATATTTCTCGTAAAGTTCTGTGAGGGTGTTCAATGTAGTAACCTCGCGAATCTATTTTGATCAGGAACAACACTGCTATATTGCTGGGCTAAATTCAAGTTTCGGGTCTCAAATTCTCAAAATGGCACAGCGTAGCTGATTGGGGTTGAAGCTCAGTTACATCCTAACGCGAACAGTCCACGCGTTGGCGAGCACCGCGGGGTCACATGCGCACTCGCACCGGTCGGGAAGATAGCCGATGAGCAATGGGTGCCTCAACCGGCGGGTTGCGCGCGTTCATTGGAAATGGATCTTCGATGCAGCTTATTTGAGAGACCAGATCTCACTTACTGTATTGGGGTGGGAAGGGAATACGCCTGGCTCTAGTCATCGGGACGTAGAGCTCCACCGGAGCGAAGCTCCGAGAACGGCTCGGACGTTGCGTTGATTGGCCAAAGACCAGTGTGTCCGCTGGGCACTTGGGCTGCCTGAGTCGGGAATTCCCCGGCCAAAGCCGTAGGGAGGATCCAAAGCAGTCACTTTGCTCATCTCTGATTATGTTTTTAGTGTGAGTCGGTGATGTCGAAGTTGTAGCCTGTAGTTATTAGTGGCTTCATTTAAATCGACTATTATAATGGTAAAAGTGCAGGTCATGGGTGCGATATAGCGGAGGTGGAAGCTCATGCTCTTGATTTGGTCGGTAGTTGGTCTGTAGTTTAATGATTTCACTGTCCTTAATTCTGACCGTATCGCTTGTCCATCGAATCTGCCACCAGGTCGCTGTCTTGGTCTGACAGGTGGGCATAAACATCCAGAGTTATTGTGATTGAGCTATGCCCTAAGGTTCTGCTTACTATCTGCATCGGCACGCGATCATTGAGAAGTTGGCTTGCTGCTGTGTGACGCAGTTCGTGAACCGTCCACGGTCTACCGTCACTGTGGGGCTCTATGCCAGCTCTTTTGCATACGGAATGAAACCGTTCGCGTAGGTTATCGGGTCTTAGGTAGGATCCGTTGCGCGTCGTGAAAATCAGCTCTGGCGGCTCTCTGCCGTCACGAGATGCAGTTTCGATCTGCACCAATTTGTGGTTGTCCAGAGCGGCAATTAGGAACTTCGGCAGGCGGAGGCGCCTCTTGGATTTGTCGGTCTTGAGTTCCCCGCGTGTGATCCGACCAGAATCAAATTTTAGTTGGCTAGTCACGGTGATGGCCTCTCCGTCGTAGTCCTGCCACCTGAGCCCAAGGGCTTCACCTTTACGCAAACCCGTTGTAACCATCAACGCCCAAAGTGGGCCTAATGAGTCATCTTTCGTCGCATCGATAAGCCGTTTTACTTCATCTTCCGTCATGGCATACTTTTTCGCCCGGATTCTTCCTCCAGGTTTTCTTGATTCTCTCGCTGCGTTCCTGGCCACTACTCCCTCTGCAATGCCCCATTTAAGGGCTATACCGAATGCCATCCTACAGAGTCTGATGGTATTGGCTGAGTAACCGAGCGTCTTGCCGCCTCGTTCATAGGTCGTGGCTTCAAGGTTCTTCAGCCAGTTGTCGACCTGGAATTTCTTGAGGTCATTGAGTTTTATTTGCCCTAAGTGGGGAACGATATGAAGCCGTGAAAGCTTCTCGTACTGGCCAAATGTTGCCGTAGCTAGGCCTTCTGCATGGTCCTCATCTTTGATCCTAAGACTCGCTAGCCACGCTGTCATGAGTTCGCCGACAGTCGATATTTTATTGGCAAGGCTGCCGCCGCTCTTGAGCATCCTGAGCTCTTCTAGCGCTCTTATTGCTGTCTCTGGCGGGTTCTTGGTCTTTCTGTCAACTTTGATCAGCCGGGTCTTGGTAATCCTTTTCCCGCCCTCGTGCAGAGTTACCTGAGCTACCCACGCTCTGCGATTAGCACGGTAGTAAAGGGACCCCTCTTGCGGACGGCGCTGCTCCCGCTTTACCGCGGCGGCGTTGGTTTTTACTAGATTGGCCTTAACTGCTTGGGCCAGAGTCATTGAAAGCACCGACCGGAGCGACTGATCTCCCGATGTGACCTTCTCCACCATTTCGACGGTTATCTCTTCGATTTCGGTAGCGACAAGCGATTCTTTCAGTACCTGCACCGCATGCGCGTACTTTTCTAGCGTCTTTGGCGTGGTTTGCTTTGTAGCGAGCCAGCGATCCAACCATTCTCCCGTATCCATACGAAACAAACTTACCATTTTGGACAGTAGGAGTGGAGTGTAGAGTACGCTGATACACACAGCGGTGGACAACCCGCGGGTCTGCCATAGAGATGGCAACCGCTATTGGGCAGCCAGTTGCAGTACTTAGGGTCGGTCCTTGATCGGTTGCCCGAGTCGGTCGATCATTCAGTTGGTTGAGCGGTAGCGGCCAGAGGATGTTCGTGTGTGTAGTATTCGCGTACATTGGCAGCACGGCTCGGATACTTTCTGAGCGCGATGATCCTCTTTGTGTGTAGGTTTTCGATAACGCGGCGGAGTTGGTGCCCAGCAAGGTCGCTAAGTCTACGCAAATCGTTCCCTTTCCTCTTCGCCTCAGCGGTTGTCATGATCGATTCGAGATTCGCGACAGCATCTCTACAGGTCTGGTTTGAGCATGTCATTTGAAGGTTAACGTGCTCCCGAGAGGACTTCTGACACATCGTGTCGGAATGGAAGCAAAAAGGCAAGTGAGCGAACTGGCCAGACCTGTATCTGGCGTTGCCAAAGAACTCAAGTCTGCCGGTGGATTGTAATGGATGCGGCGAAGCTTCATGATACTCCATTAGTTGATGATCAAGAGAGGGTGGGAAGAGTGAACCCCTTGGGATTCAGGACATGTGCAGCGTTTGGTAAGGTGGGCCGCTCTTTCGACTCGCTCTGCAGGTCCTACGGACTCAGTCCCACAAGTTTCCTTGGTGGGTGTGTCTCCCGTCTTGCCATTGCGACTGCCTCCCCAGTAGAACCCCCTGTCGAACTCAGTACATGCGATTTTCTCCCATACGGCACTCCGACATGATTTATTCTCAGGCGTTCACAGACGGATAGCGTATGGTTCCGGTGAGTCGATATATTCGAAGGTTTCCCCGCCATTTCCAGGTGAAACGGTCCGTCCAGTTTTAACCAGATAGGTCGTGTTTCCTGGAGGCCAGTTTCGTCATTCTCTAGTGCAGGTAGGAGTTGATTGCCTGCCTATCCGGTTTGTTGCCAATCATGCTATCGGGTGAGTCCACTCGCCGCTGTAAAGGGTCTCATAGGTAGGTGCCGCTGCATGTGCCGCGATCCCCAAGATAGAGTTGAATGCTGTCATTGGATAGAAGCGCCGGTTGAAGCGGAACACAAATTCGTTGAGGTGAGCCTGTAGATGCTGTTGACCGACTCCGTGATGCGTACCGAGCAGCCATGTTTTCAAATTCGAGAAGGCGATGTGGATCATCGGAAGGTGTGCATCGGTCTTTTCACCGTCACCATTGAGCACCATGGGTTCGTGCGCGTACCCCAACTTTGCCAACCCATCGTAGCCGTCCCATCCATCGGTGCGCACCACTGCTCCTCTCACCACGTTGTCCTGTACAAATCCCGTGAGCGTCTTGGTGCTGCGGTTGGGGACAACGCGCAGGCGCAATCTCCCAGCGTACAAGGCTTTTATATGCTTTTTACCGTCAACGCCAGACGCCGGAGCACGAACCTCGATGGCCCCAACAACGATCGCTTTGTGATGAACACCGCGGCCTTCGCCCTTGGTACGTCCGCCCACAAGTGTCTCGTCCACTTCCACAGGATATTGAGCACCAATGGCGTCATGTTCCGGACGCACCATGCCAGCCCGGAGTTTGTGAAGAATCTGGAAGGCGGTCTCGTAACGCAAACCCAGCTGCCGCTGAAACTGCACTGCCGACATACCAGGCGTGTGCGTCGTCACCAGGTAAGCTGCCCAAAACCACGTGGACAGCGGCGTATGGCTTTGTTGCATGACTGTGCCAGCCGTAAGCGAGATGTTGGAATGGCAAGCTCGGCACCGCAATACGACTGTCCTTCGCTTGGCAAAACGGTAAGGCTCATCAACATTCCCACACTTGGAACATGCAAACCCCTCCGGTCATCGCAGGCGCTCAAGATATCTTGCGCATGCCGCGTTATCGGGGAATATCTGCTGAAACTCTGGAAGCGTCGTCGGGAAACCACGGGGATTCCTGGCCAAAATTTAGCACTGGAATACCTCATTGGCAACAAACCGGATAGGCAAGCAATGAACTACTCCGATCCCCATCCCGAACTGCGATGTCGTTGTGTAAGCAGGAGGCAGCTTCCTCTCGATGATTTTCCCGATTACCAGCAGCCCGACCCCTACTACGACAGATGCCGCAGGCGGGCCACAAGAGAGGATGGGCTTTGCGATCTATGTAGAGACGCTGAGGAAATACATCCACAGGCGGAATACTGGTATTACCTATTGGATGGTCCTCGAACTGAGTGGGTCGACTACAAGTCCATCTGAAAGGACCGTAGAGATGAGCATGAAGATCTTTTCCCCCAGGCTGGAGCAGGGTTCGGCTGGAGCGGGCAGCACTCAAGCACGCGAGTGCGATCAGTCTCGCGTATGATCGCGGTTTCGATTCTTCATCTCGCAGACCATGCAAAGCCATGGCACGGCTGTTGCGTTCCAGATCCGGTCAATTGTGCTGTTCCGGCAGAGTATTGTCGTAATAAGGAGATCGGTGATAGTATTGATGTTAAGCCGAAACAAGAAGGGATAATTATGGCCGACAACAAAGAGGTGCAGAAATTCGTCCTGAGGTTACCAATGGAGGAGCACGAGGGTCTGAAGATCATGGCCAGTGTCACCAGTCAGTCGATGAACGATCTTATCGTGCGGGCCATTCGAGAGTTTCTTGCAGGTTCTGGCAAGCGTGAGGAATTTGAGAAAATTCTGACCAAGGTAAGTGATCGGCATCGCCTGGTACTCGACAAGCTCGCCCATTTATAAAGGGGCGTCCCGATGCGTTTCATAACAGTTGGAGAGGTTATCGAGATCGCGGACCGGGAAATCGGACCAGACAAGTTGAGATCTTTCGATTTGCTCGACTCAGCCATCCAACGCCAAATCAACTACTGTCTTTACGGCGAAGAGTTGGTGGACACTCATACCGCGGCGGCGCAACTTCTATTTGGGATTTGCCGGAACCACCCGTTTGTGGACGGAAATAAGCGAGTGGCGTTTTTCACCATGGCTGCTTTCCTCCTGTTGAACGGTTGGGAACTGAGAGGAGAATCCGAACTGATTGCTCTGGTCATCGACACGGCGGAAGGTGTCGTCGATGTTGCTACGATCTCTGCTTCGCTCAAGGACCTGAGCCATCTGATCGAAATACCGGCAGAATGAGAGTGACCACGAAGATGTTCCTTGAAGGCTGAAAAGGCATCTTCCTGGAATAGTCGTGCTACCGCTTCGGCTTCATGGTCCCGGGGAGCAGCACCTCTTTCAGCCCTTCGAGAAATTGCGGCATCGGTGTCGCTCTTTTGGGCAAGCGTGCTTTCGAACCCGCTTTGATCACGACGAGGGGGAGCGGCGGATACGACCGTTCCGAGCATGGCGACGATGGCCCATATCGGATAGTCATCGGGAAGGGACTGCTGGTCGGCCAGGGCCTCCACGAGCTGGCGCTGAGAGGGGCTTGCTAAATGGGAGAGCGCGAGCTCCTTGGGGGTGGGGCGAGCGGCTGGGGCGGGCGAGAGAGGTGCAGATTGGGCTGGTTCTTCTACGGGCAGGGGTAAAGGCTGGACAAGATCTTGCGCAGGAGGGTCGGTCGCCTGGGTCCGTGGTGATCTAGAGCCGCTAGTCATTCTGGATTTGCACTCCTGACCACTGGTTCCGGCATTTTTCGTCCGCACCATTAGAGGGATATATAGAAAGCGTCGCCCTACACTTGTCGTCCCTGAGATGGCGCTCGGCGGCCTTGCGCAGCATGTACAGATCGTCAAAGCGCTTCAGGATTGTGCGCAAAAGCGTTGGAACGTCAGTCGGTTGTTCAGGCGGGCATTGCTGCTCCTCCAAAATCGCATTGATGGCGCAGATAAGGTCGTCCCACGTATCTTGGCCGCGAGCGAAGAACTCAGGATCAGTGCTTCTTCGCCGTACTCCGTCTCTTCGGCCTCGCCGCTTGGGATCGCCCAACTCAGACCAGTGTCTCTCTCCGTTTTTTCTATCTGCCGCATTACCCGTCGAGCCTTATCGGGAGGTAGTTGCTTGGCGGCTCGGTTAATAGCGCTGTAAGAAGTACGGACGCCATGACTTCGAAAGAGCTTGACTATCAGCTCTCCTCTCCGCCACTCAGGACCTTTACCGGGTGACGGACAGGCACTTGTGGGCTTGTCGGGCCGGTCTGCATCCACCAGCAAGAAAGCCGTTCTCAGCAGGGCAGGCGCGGGGCGGTGAGCCACAGGTTCAGGGAGCGGGAACTTGCGGACTATATCGGACCAGTACCAGGTGGCGTGTCCGTCGATGAGTCCCCTGATCGCATCGTGATTCTCCAGCGCCCAGGTTATTGCAGTACGTTATGCAGGGCCACGACGGAGTAGCTCACGGATATAGGCGTTCGAGAGATCTTGCGGGCTGATGGCAGAGCCGTCCAGTCCCAGCAATTGGACGATTCTCGACCAGGGGTGTTTCTTCTTGCGCCAGTAGGTAATGGCTCGAAATATTCCTGAACCGTGATCGCGGGTGAATTCATCATGAGGACGCCTCCTGCACTGTGTTCCATACCCCATATATATGCGCGGTCCACGCATTTGCGGAGGGGGAGACAGGGGGACATTTTTCCAGTTAGCCGTCATGAACAACTTCCATATGGTAAAATCCATCACAATTCGGAATCCATGATCTTCAAGTCTTGCATTCGAATCCAGGGGGGATTCATATGACAGCAGAACCGAACAAATCGTTCGTCATGACTAAAGCTCTCATGGATGAGCAAATGTTATTTGTGCCGTACAACGAGGTTAGGGATCAAGCAAGCATCAGCACAGAACCTGTTTATATAAAGACAGAAGATTACAAGACTTATTTGGAAATGCGAGCTGAAAGCCCTCACCGGCGAAAAAAGTGGACCATGGCACTTGAGTGGTCGAATCCAGCGATTGCCAATGGTTCTTGGATGGCCAGCTGAATGATACGGAAAACTGTCCTGTTGAGCATCAAGATGTAGCCGAATCTGCAGTAGTTGGACGCGACAACCCGATTTCCAGACAGGCGACTGCAGCTTTTGTGATACTCGATGGTCACGTTCACGGAAGCGGAGGGTCGGTAACCAAGCAAAGAGAACACACTACCACAAAAATCGGCAAAATAGCGAGACCAACATCCGCCGCCTTTACGGATGAGCTTCCTAATTCTCGGTCACGCAAATCCCGCGACGACTTTTAGAAAGGATTTCCAAGCAAAAAACCTTGGTAACCGGTAACCTGACCACCTTGACCACCGCCAACGTGGTTAATGACATCGTGGCACGGGTTGTTATGTCTCAAGATTCCAAGTCCAAGAATTGATCCACTGGATTCGGAATAACAAGAACAGTTCTAGAGAAGGATTTAGGACTGTGCAACACGTAACAGTTATGTAGAGATGGCAGTGGGAATTAATATCTATGACAAGGAGAGACATATGTCAGCTAAAGAAACTTTTGCTGATCCTGCACATTGGGCTGTAACGGCCTTCGCAACAACATCTTTCATGCTGGGGTTTGTTAATGCTCACCTCATCAATCCATCAGCGTTAGGAATTGTTATTCCAGTAACGCTGATATTCGGAGGGCTTGTGCAGTTGATCGTCGCGATTATCGAAGTATCTAGAGGAAGTACATTTGGTTCCGTAGTCTTCGGAACTTATGGGCCTTTCTGGATCATTTATGGGCTCTACGTTATTTTCTTTGCAAAAACGGTTACCGATGGCGGATCGGCTGCAGCCCTTTTCCTAGCAATGTTTGCAGTAATCACGTTCTATCTGTTCATTGCTTCGCTGAAAACGGATGCTGTCCTCGTCGTCGTCTTCTTCTTGATTGATGCAGCGCTCATCCTACTTGCTATTGGAGCTGCAGGTGGGTATACCTTAATCACAGAAATAGGCGGATGGGTAACGATGATATTCGCAGTCTTGGCATGGTACCACGCCGCCGCTGGACTTATTGCCAGCACCTGGGGACGGGAAGTTTTACCAGTAGGCCCCATTGGACAAAAAACTGCAGCATCAAATAGGTAAACGGGAAATATATCTAACATCCTAAATGAAGAAGAGATACAGACTGGAGTCTTGTCGTTTCAGTTTGTATCTCGCTTCGAAGACAGCTCGCTAACTCCACTACGTCAACAGTTTGTTAGCTCCAATCTCCACCTGGTCCTTCCATCCGAAACCTACTGACTCCTAATCACCGTTAAATCCGAAGTGGCGAATAAGCTCTGTGGAGCATTGTCAGAGCGAAATTCCACGTATAAGCTCGATGGAAATGTCCAGGTAGACAAGTTGTCTCTTGGTGAGTAAGCCATGGAAAGGGCGAATGGGGTGGAGGCACACCCCCAAAACCGTTATGATAGACGTGTCTCTCTCAGCCTAGGCATAGCTTCATGGAAGTCGTGGGTGATACGACCACCATGAGATAGAAGGTGTCTCAGAGAAATGAGTGAACCCAGATATCACGTTGACTGATGCCAATCCCATCAAGGAAGCATGTGCGACAGACATGGTTATCGCCCACAGCCTGACACCATCGAGTAACAAGGACGTGCATGAAGTCTTGAAGTGGGCGGACACACTGATCCCAGGACTCCTGACATACTAGGTAATTCGCTGCACGGCAAAACGCATTGCTAAGGCCCGTAGTCTGGGTAAATGCCCTGTTTATGGATGTCGAGGTTGCGGATGCCGGACAATCGGCATTGCACAGAGTATCTTACGGCTGCGGCCGTGGTTCCGATGCTGAACAGCCAAAACACGGAGCTATGTCAGGATTCCTGGATTCGCAATTGCAAGAAGTTTATCGACGGCACCTACCATGGCCGAGAAGAACGAAAACAGCTTCATCTTGAAGAATTCGTGTATTGATTCAACCGTCACGCATGGGATCTTCGTTGGTCGATCGACTGTTGAACACCTGCGCCGAACATCCGGCAACCCCAGCCCGAAGAGCGACCATGGACCTAACTTGGGAGACTTGATAACCATGCAAACTAAAACCATCGGACTGCGCTACGACGATGCCACCTGTTATCTACCGCCCCAGCGTACGCTGACATGCGTGCCACCTGTGAATAAATGGAGATCTGCCGCCGCGTCCACGCCTCGCGATTCCCAATTGGTCAAGTCGGCGCAGTACTGTAGGAACCGGGTGACCTGTTAACAACTCGATGTGGAAACAGGCTAGTCCGCATTCGACGTACAACGCGGTTAGAAGTCCCTCTGCAAGGGGCTTTGGGTTTGGGAACCTTTGCCAAATCGGTCCCGGTTCACGGATGATTGCAATGTCGTATGCTGCCAGAATTCGAGATACGTCGACATCGTCATAAAGGACGTCAATTAGATGGATGTCGAATATTTTCGACGGACGAGGTGCTCCTCCTGCACGCACCGGAACTCCATGAGTGTGGGCAGCTTGCAACACGATGCGACCGGACACACCGAGTTCTTCACCCACTTCGGATGCCGCCAATTCCCTGTCAACATATAGACGTTCGAGTTCTTGGGGAGCTACATCAGTACGGTCGTGGCGGTCGAAGCCTCCTCTGGTCCGTCGTTTAATCCCCCAAAGCGCTAACCTGCTTCGCACAAGTCGATCCGAAATACCCAACGCGCGACCTATTTCGATCGAACTCATCCAACGGTCAATATAGAGAGCACGCAACGTTTCTTCTGACAAGCCCTCAACAACCTTAAGAGGTCTAAATCGTCCAAATCCTCGTGGCGCGATTGTTACTCCCTCTCGCCTAAGAATCCGCACTATACGCTGGCGGTCAAGCTGCACTTTCTCGGCGATACGATAGGTCGAAAGACCGTACTCCGAGTACAGACGAATAATTTGAGCGACGATTTCTGGCGTGATAGTGCTGGCTGTTTCTTTTGTTAACGCAGTGAATGGCCCACTAACTATCGCTGCAGACATGGTAAGGAACTCCTTTACTACTCGTTAGCCACTGATAAGGTACACATCTGGGGCAAAACCATGCGTGCGTCCCGCCTAGTTCGTGCCCTCTGACGTTGTCAGCCTCCTCTGCTTGAAGATCTAGTTCGGGTTTGAAAATTCGAGAAATACCTTTTTGTAGATATCCTCACCGTAACTCGTTGATAATGGATCGCGCTCAACCAATTTGAAATTCCGGCGTCCATTCGCATCTCGCTCGGCACGCAAGAATAGGACAAAGTCGCTCTGCTGCTCATCGAGGAAACTCTCTGCAAAGTCGAATTGGTGGGTGACGAAGAACACCCTGACTTCGGCATGGATGAGTGCGCGAACTATCTGGCGAGCGATCTCTGATCCTTCGCGCTCATTTGTCGCTGCAAACGACTCGTTGAAAAGCATTAGTGAGTTGGACCTGATCAGATCGGTGACTGCGCTCATCCTGCTTAGCTCTTCGTCAAGCCTACCACTTCTCATCGACGCATCCTCTTCTCGAATGAAGTGCGTGAAGATTCCGTTCGATACACCTGCACGATACGATTCGGCAGCGACAAACATGCCGCATTGCATCATCAACTGAGCCATCCCAACACTTCTCAGGAATGTGGACTTCCCACCTGAGTTAGCGCCAGTTATGATTACGAGCATTTTACCTCGGGCATGGACATCGTTGCCTATTATTGGATTTTCCGCGCGAAGTGCCAACGAGACGTCACGGAGGTCCGAAAACGTCAGATGGGGTTGGTTCGATGTAACGGGAATGGGGAAACATGTCGGTTCGCCCTTTGCTTCGAGCTGATCTCTTAGATTAAGACAACCTACGTAGAATCCCAGTTCGGCACGTAGCAATGAAAAATAGCTTTCAATGTGGTCCGCCGACTGTGCGGCCGCATTTGCCACAATATTGATACCGCGGCTAGAGAGATCTGATAGCGCATTGGCACCAGCTTCATCACGCGGAGGAACGGTAAAAGTATAGACAGTTCGCGGCCCAATTCCAATTCGCTCCTTCCAGCGCACCTTGCTCTCCCAAGGCGAGCAAAGTGCATAATTGATACCAGAGTTGTCCTTATATAGTTCAGCACTCATAAGAACACCGTCTTTGAAGCGCAGTTGTTTGAGATGATTGTCTATAGCAGCAAAGTAGTCGTCGTCTAGATCAACTTGCAGGCTGCGAAAGAGGCTCCTAAGTCCCTCAGAGTGAACTTTCTCAGCAAAACTGTCGGCCAATGATCGAAGTTGTTTAAGCAGACCCACGAACATTTCGAGTTCTTGCACGGCGCTGCTCAGAATTGAAGAGGGAAAGCGAGATGACTTATGTCCCCACAACCCTCTTCTCTCCGTAATTGACTTGACTGCGATTGCATATATCTCTCTCGTCATCTCCGGAAAGTCAATGCAGTCCGCAAGAATATGTTGGCGATAGATAATTGCCTCCGGTTCACCAAGGCTCGTCAATACCACCCTTCTCGCCACTTCGAGGAGGAACTTGTCGCCCTGTGCCATAGATTCAAACAAAGTCGATAGCTCTAAGTCTTGAGACAGGTCTTCGTGATTCAGGGGAAGCTCTCCCACAAAGTTGAAGTCTTGCTGACTGTACAGGAGATGGGCCTTCATCGAGCGATTCTTCCACTGATGCGCTCATAGGTCAGGCTGTACTTCTCAGCAATTGCCAGCGCATAGACGAGACCATCAGCAGGGCCTCGCACGACCTTGTAAGTTCGTTCTGCTGGATTTTCCGGAGCAATCGTGCTCTTCATGCTCACGACAGTCCTTCCGAGCGACGCAATTTCATCAACAAATGTGACGTAGACAGCCAGAAGATCCAGGTCAATAAATTGCTCCATGATCCTGGTGCCCAAGAATTGAGCATCTTTCAAAGTCGTCGAAGTAAAGATCTCGTTCATTATGACGATACTGTTTGCTGTGGCTTCCTCTAGGACGCCACGGATTCTCACAAGGTCGTTTTCGAGCTTTCCGCTCATATTGTCGAGATCTTCTTCTCGCTCGAAGTGAGTAAATATTCTGTCAAACAAAAAGAGACGGGCTGCGCTTCCGGGAACAAGACAGCCGATGCTTGCCAAATGATGGAGCTGTCCGAAAGTCCGAGCGAACGTCGTCTTGCCGCCCTGGTTTGGCCCGGAGATGACTAAGACCCGCTCGGTCCCTTTCAAGTAAAACTCATTGCAGATAACTGGGACTCCGTCCGGTACCAACTTGTTAGCTAGAGCTACATCAAAGGTATCGATCGCATAGATTTCCTTCGATTTTTCGGACACTTCTGGATAACAGAATTCTAAACCTGTCAGACGGAGAGGTTGGATGAATTCGAGATAAGCAATATAGAACTGGAGCTCACACTCGGTTCGTCGAATGATGTCGTCGAAAAATCCAGTGTGTCGGCGGCAGTAGTCGTCCAGTGCCGAAAATTCTTCGCTAAAGAGGCGAGCTACCAAATCGAGAATTTGCGCCCCGACATGGTTCATACCCGGCCATCCCCGGAACTTTACCTTGTAGTCCTTTAGAGAACCTTGGTTGAATCGTTCAAACGTCGCCTCAACCACAGCACTGTAGTCGTCTTCCTCGAGGAATCGCCGTACTTCGACCTTGAGACCCTTAATGCGAACAGAGTATTTAATAGCTTCCAGGGCATTCTTGAGATCCATCGTCTCAGCTTTGAGCGAACTAAATTCCGGAGATGCCACATAATTAAATAGATAGTCCCCGAAAGCATTAAGCCCCCTTGAGTGTATCTCGCATGCGTCAAAGTCGGCAGCAAGCGTTGTGACAGCTTCGCAGTAGATTGCGACTTCGTCTAAGAACCAACCCTCTTTCTGGTACCGGTAGAACATTTTTTCGACCTGGTTAGCATGCGCTCGCACCTGATATATCTTTTGAGCAAAGTCCTTCACTGCCTCAAACAGCGTTCCGGCTTCGAGATCCTGAAAGATCTCATGGCGATAGCGCACAGTTCGGATATTGTGGAGCTGGCGATAAAGGTGTTGTTTCAAAAAGTCGGACTCCTCGCGTCTGGCCACAATTGCATCGACAACCAGGTCTAAGTTCAAGTCGGAAACAAAAGATTGACCTTTCTCTTGATTGTCGGTAAGTTCTGAGTCAACAGGTTCGTCGAACAAGAGGCCACTGAAATCACTAAGAGATGAAGCCGTTGAAAATTTGGTCATTGACATTGCACTAATCCTCGCGTTCTTTTGCTGCGCTCTTCCATTTTTATCAGTGGACAAGTCCTCAAGAGATGAGGAGTTCACTTCCGGGCGCAGACTGTTTAACGGCTCGGTCATGTTGCGTTTTTTGAGGCCGCTGGTTGCTGGAAGGTAAGATCATCCATGGTGGTTCTCATCGGATTGTTGGAAGATCTTGTAAGCGCCTACGCTCCGCTGTGTCGCGGATATCCCATTTCGATTTGGGTAGTTATTAATGCTCAGAACAGACCAATCGTTGCCTTTTAGCTCAATGACATTAAAGCACCCGGTCTCCTGAGGAATGGACGAGCCATTGTCCATTCGAGGATCCAGCTTGGAAATTAAAAGTCGGTTCACCGCATCGTGACTGACCAAAACAGCGGACCCATTCGGGACTCGGCGCGACACATCGATCACTGCGTCGAGCGCTCGGGCTACTACTTCAGACTCCGGCTCAATATCTGGTGCGGCGTTGAGTGATCCCCATTTGGCGATGACAGCCTCCTTGCTCCTTCCCGCCCATGGCCCATAGTCGCGGTCGACTAACCGAGGATCGTTTTCCATCTCGACACCTGCCCGTATTGCAATTTCGGTAGCCGTTTCGACCGCTCGTCTTAACGGGCTTGAAGCAACTAGCTGAAGTTCCTCTCGTCCAATCACCTCGCCAAGCATTCTCGCTTGCAATATTCCTAATGCATCTAGCTTTGGATCAAGATGCCCTCGCAAGACTCTATTGACGTTAAGTTCTGTTTGGCCGTGTCTTACCAAATAAATCCGAGTGATATTCGTTGATCGAGACGACTTTGCCGCCAGCGGCTCTGATTGACTAGTTTCGATGGAATCGAGTTCACTGTCACCAGTAGCCGGCTGCTTCGAGCCCAACAAATTCGGAGCGTCATCCATAAGATCTCCTAACTAGGACTGTCACCAAGTCAGGAGCCATCAGCCACCTCGGCAGTTATGGCGAGCTCCATCGCCTACCTGAAAGCTTATTCACATAATATTCTAAAATGCTCCAAAGGGTCGTTTTGTTTTCTTGGGATGTGTGAATCTTCGGACAACATACTTATCAAGATTCGCAAGTAACCGATCTTGATGATACCAGATGTACGTGTGCTATCTGTTTCCTAAATTGTGCGTCTTTCCCATCGAGACCGACATGCAGTTGCGTTAAGAATTCATTCTTCGCAAGAATTTCCGGCCAACTGTCAACATTTTTGAAATTCCGCGCATATATATGGGCATGAACACTTCATCCTTTGACGAATCACGCCGACGCGAATTCCCGGTAAGAGATGTTCCGGAGTCAGACATCGCCGCTCTTCTCAATGAAGAGCCGGGCCTATTGCACAAGGTGACAAGCTCCGAGTGCACTCCGATAGCAGTCTATTACGACGGCTATGAAGAGCTCTATTGGCTTTACGGGAACGAGATGCTCTACCAGCAGGTGTTCCAATCTGAAGCCACCCAACGTTCCCGGAGATAACCTGGAGCGAACTCC
>JAJZIP010000251.1 GCA_021810525.1 Actinomycetes bacterium
CGTTTCCCATGACGCCCCTCCTCACAGCCATACCTTGATTCCCAGCTGCCCCAACGGTTTTCTGGGGAAACCTCCCAGGAGAACTGCCGAACCGAGTAGGTGAAAATACCGTAGTAAAGCTGTAATTAATTTACCATCAACTATTTACTAAATGTTTACAAAAGCACTTAACAACGGAAACTTTTGCTACAAATGCCCGGTTTTCGTAAAATGGATTGTATAGCAATAGCACCGAACACTCTCAGTGTTCGGTGCAGCCACTCCACATGCGAAATACTCGCCCAGCCACCATTTCGGGGGATTGATTCAAGAGCAGATGACCGACGCCCTTTAGAAGCGTAAGCCTTGCATTCGGAAGCAAATCAAAAAGTTGCAAAGTTCCCCTAAAGGGATTGAAAAAGTCATCCATCCCAACGACCAAATCAACCGGCAGAGCAATAGAGGAGATCTGGTTCGACAGCTGCTGCAGATCGTCTGACAGGCAAACCTGTTCGCTGTAGAAGCTTTCGATCAGCCTTATCTTGTGTTTATTGTGTCCGAACAAGCGGTGGACGATCGACACATGTTGAAGGCAGCCCGCCGCAAAAGCCAGGACCCTGTCAACAACAGATATGGACTCCACGCTTCCAACAGGCGATACAAGAACTAGACCCGCGATCCTCTCTGGATAGTCAACTGCCGCCCTAAGTGCGACAGTTGTGCCATAGGAATAGCCAACCAGCACCACCTCCTCAATGCCCTTCGACAAAAGAAGCTCCGCCAGATAGTTCACGTTTCCCTCAACATCAGTTGCGTCTCTGTGGCTTTCTCCCCAGCCCGGCCTATCGTAGGCGAGGATCTTGATTGTCAAAGGAAGACGTTCCGCCACCTCATCGAAGTCACCGGCTGTGCCTGGCTGTCCATGAATGAAGACCACTACCAGATCTCGGTCACCTTGCAATGGATGCGATTCATCCGTCATGCAACAACTTCCTCGGTTGCAACTCGGGCCAGGCCCCAAACGCCCAACAGCATCACCCCCAGCGAAAGGACCGCTACAGCCGCACCTAATGCAGTCTCCGAAAGGGTCTCACCAAGCACAACAATTCCAATTCCGATAGCAACGACAGGCTCAATCACCGAGATTATCGGCAGTGATACCCGGAGTGGACCGGCCTGAAAGGCACTCTGCAATACCAGAATGTCGGCCACCCCCATCACCGCTAAGATCCAGAGATGGGGATCCATCAGAATTTTTAGTACTCCATGGGCAACAAAATTCTGTGCGACAACTTTCGAAAGCGAAACGGTGAATCCATGGAGTATGCCGGCGGAGGCTCCCAATAGAAAGGTCCTATGATTTCTGCTGGAGGTGCGCGCAAAACCAGCCAATACAACTGTGACTGCCGACGTAGCTGCCGCAACGACAAACCAGCTCGTCAAGGTCGATTTGTCAACAGAGCGATCAGGAACTCCAATACTCAAAAAGCCTACTAACGCCAGCGCCGTCACCGCCGACAAGACCAATTCTGAAGATTTCAACCGTATATTATGTAAGACTGCTGAAAAGACAAGCGAAAATACAAGGCCAATAGCCAAAATGGCTTGAACAACTAGGACGGAGCCATTGACAAGCGCAGCAAATTGGAAGAAAAGTCCGACTATATCTGCACCGATTCCCACGAGCCACATTGGGTCGAGCACCAAGAAGAGAAGCAGTGCCGGGCGCATGGCCTTTTCCGCTCCGGCCTTTTGAGCGCTCTTGTGCTGCAGAGCGGTGGCTAAGGCAAACATAAGTGTTGACATAGTCGCGAGTGCGTAAATCATAGGTCCAAGAGATAGGTTATAAGGAATGCCAAAACGAGTGCTCGTGATCTCCGCCCGGATGGGGGCTGGTCATGATGGGGCGGCCCGGGAATTGTGCATAAGACTAGAGAATCGCGGACACCAGACAGAGATGGTGGACTTCCTAGACGCGTCGCCCCGCATGGGACGTTTCCTCAAGCGTACCTATGAGCTTCAGCTTTCGAAAGCACCCTGGACCTATGAATTGCTTTATCGAATGTGGACCTGGACCCGCGTGCTCACTCCGCCATTGGTATTCCTCCTTGCGCTCATCTTCGAGAAACGTCTCCGCAAATGGGCAGATGAATTCCAAGCCGATGTCATCGTCACCACCTATCCTTTCGCTTCAGTCGTCCTCGGGAGGGCTCGGCTGAAAAAGCGAAGGAGGCTTCAAATTCCCGTATCGACCTTCTTGACGGACTTCGCGGTTCATCCGCTCTGGGTCCATCGCGGAGTCGACTCGCACATTTGCGTACATCCTCGCGCGGCCCAAGCTGTGTACAACCTTACCGGCGAATTCGCGACGGCCCCCGGACCTTTGGTCTCGCGGGCTTTCATTGACGGCAATGAATCAAGATCTGAGGCTAGAGCCCGCCTGGGGATTCCCCAAGATGCCACTGCGGTGCTGATTGTTGCCGGAAGCTGGGGCGTGGGAGAACTCGAAGACACCTTCAACACCCTTCTAACCGAAGACGAGTTCCTCCCTGTAGCCGTTTGTGGACGCAATGCAGAACTCGCGAAACGTCTGAGAAACCGAGGTCAGGGGATCGTCCTCGAGTGGACCGAAGAAATGGCCGCATACATGAGAGCGTGCGACGTAGTTATCCAAAACGCCGGTGGACTTACATGTATGGAAGCCTTTGCCTCACGGCTTCCCGTCATCTCCTACAACCCGATCCCCGGACACGGACGTCAAAACGTCTTTGAAATGACCGCCGCGGGCGTGGCCAAATGGGCCAGAGGACCTGAATCCCTTCGCCAGGCAATAAGACAGGTGGTATTGAACGGCGAGGAGCTATCAAATGAGGCCAACAGGCTCTTCGTGGGAGATGCGGCTGAGGACATCGAGCGCCTCATCTATGGGGACGTGCCAAGTCGGATCTCCCCTATCACAAGGCAGGGCTCAAGACGTTTTGTAGGTGCGATTGCTGCCACCGTCATGCTGTTTGTTTCGGTCAACCTCTTCTCCAATATCGCAACCTCCAACGGCCTTAATATTGCGCCAGTATCGTACGCCTCCGGCCGGTTCTCCTATCTGGCGGTGTTAGTCAAGCCCTACGAAATAGGTGATCCCTCAGTTGACGAGACTTTGGCGCGCGACAACATTGCTGCAATTGTGACAGGCAAGACCGTACTCGCTGCGCCGAAGCTAATTACCAGCCTCGCAAACAATGGCGTGGCGATCATTAATGGAGGATGGGACAGCTCTTCGGATCTTCACCTGATAACCCCGGACAATGCAGCCGCCCACACAATGTCCCTTTTGCAAAAGGCAACTAATCAGAAGATCAACATATACGCGCCCCAGATGGTGGTGAATAGCGTCGATCTAGCTTGGGCCACGATACACCACCAGACCATCATCCGGCCAACCACCATATCATTGAATTCAAGCGTGAAGCAGCAGTTCAAAGCGGGACAGGTATACGAAATTGACGGGACCTCGATGACTCGACAGCAGCTGATTGCAGAGATTGCTTCCCTGAGGTTAGCCTTTGCGAGATCCAACCTCGAAATCTCGCCGATTTGGTCTCTGAGATGAGAATATTGGAGACTCCGGGTAAAAGTGCGATCGCCACGATCGCCGCACTTTCTGGTGCCGCTTTTTCAGGGTATGCAGCCCCTGGGGTAACAGCCATCGGACCTGTACGTCGAGCTCTTTTCCGCCGGCTCTCAGGGGTAAGCTGCTCGAGTGCGCTGGCTCTGACATTCGATGACGGTCCGGATCCCAAATCTACGCCGATGTTTTTGGACCAACTTGAGAGACTTGGATGGAAGGCCACCTTTTTCATGCTCGGATCCATGGCGGAGAGGGAGCCCGCACTCACGCGTGAGGTGCAAGCACGCGGCCACGAGATTGCTCTGCACGGCTACCTCCACAAAAACCTCTTGTGGAGAACCCCCCGTTCAACCGACGGTGACATCCGTAAGGGCTTCGACACCATAGTAAAAATCACCGGGACTACTCCTCGTTTCTATCGCCCGCCGTATGGCGTCTTGAACACCCAGGCCCTCCTGACGACAACGTCCATCAAGCTGATCACAGTACTATGGACC
>JAJZIP010000252.1 GCA_021810525.1 Actinomycetes bacterium
GAGAACTGCATGTGCAACGAGGGAGTGCCCTTCGCACTTGGCTGGTGGCCGATGCTGCACTGGTGAGCGCTTTAGAACGGCTGGGCCAATTGCGCGCAGCCAAAGCCAAGGCGTTGAACGCAAAAGGGATATCTACTCACCTGCTCGCACGGCGCCGCCGGTGGAGGAGGGTAATGCGAAGCCTAACGATTACCGCACCCTCACAAGCTACGCACAGCACCGCAACACTATCGCTTCGATCGATCGGAGATGAGGCGGACTGATCGTTGTCACCAGGGAAACTCGCCCTGGCACCAGCACGCCACCAGCGTGAAGGGGATGCTGCCCAAATCCGGATGACCATCGGCTAGGCAGTATCGGCTAGGAGTGGCCGCAACGTGCCCCAACCAATGGCCGTCTGAGGGGAACTCTTGGCGACCCGACTCACATTGGGATTGCGCCTTGCTGTTGCACATCGAGCTATCTGAGCGTATGGACTCTGGTCCGGTAAACGCCATCGGTATATCGAAAGGAGGACAATCGCTCAATGGTGACGAGTTGACCAAGTGAGTCGAGCGTGTTCGAGAGTTCTTTGCCGATGGACGGGGTAGGCATCAGCTGTGAGAACATTGGTCAAGTGGTCTCTGGGTCACCGAAAGCTGTATTCGATGGCCTTTGGCCCGGGGGAGCCGATTCGGGATCTACTAAAGGAGATATCGGGCGAACACATTCTCGATTAGTTCACCATCGGAAAATTAGATACGAAGCGTGTTCCCTCACGAGACGTTTTCGGCGGCCTGAATCAAGAGCAGAGGTTGAACGCAGAATTAGAGGCTTGGATGGTTTGAGCGTCACCTCAACGGCCTGCAGCAGAGTGATGCTTCGACAGTTGAGCTGTTCTGGAGGATCCGATGTCCGGTCAGTGGTGCAATGAACACTGACAAGACGCTCGATGAAGCTGCAACCACCTTGCTATTCGTCGTATATGCCCCCATCGAGGCCGGTAGTTGCCGTGCTGCCTTCTTGGCTGAGATCGTCGCGGTTTTGGCGGATCTCGAGGTTGACCATGGAGCCAAGGACCCCACAGTCGGGCTCACCAACGTAGAACGGAGCCCATTATCCTGTTGGACTTGCAGTCGTTACCAATCCATATTAGCTGCTTGATCTGATATCCAGGAGCGGCGGGACAGGAGGTCCTCGAACTTGCCTGACGCTCTTTCGTTCCAAGCTTCCAAGCGGCTGGCATCGTCAAGAAAGATTGGCAGACGAGAAGTGCCGTAATTCCAGGCGTCGGAAAGATGTTCGTGTCTCATCCATCCAACCAGATCTTCAACGATATCCCACCCGGTTCCTCGTGCGCGATCTTCGGGCCGCTCGTAGAATGGGGCGAGATCGGCGGGAAGAGTTGGCAAGAAAGTGTACGCCGCTCTCTTCTGGCTTCCAGACTCGATTGCAACGTCAACAGCGCCATATCCCTCAAGCTGTACGTGCATGCGGGAAGAGGATCGGCCGATTCCGCCATGCACGGCGGGATTGCGGTTCTGGTCGGCAAGAATTCCCAGCTGATCGTAGACCTGCTTCACGCGACTGTCCGCCAAATTTATGACACCCTTGAACTTCTCACTCCATCGAAGCCGTATGAAGTCTTCAACTCCTGTGGCGTGTGCATCTTGTTGTATGAGGCTGAATTCGATAATCAGCAGATGCTCCAACATGCTGTAAAGCGCGATGAGAGCAGCGTGAGCCTCAAACTCGGACTCGTGAGCACGCTCGACAGCGGGAAACGATATTGATAGAAAATCCGGAGTGACCTCCTTTACAGGCTTGAGAGTGACCGCTTCGCGCGCACTTGTTTCCGAAAGCTGCCGAAAATGTTCATACATGTGAAGGAAGTGACAAAATTCATTTTCTAAAGAAACTCGCCCCTCCCTTAGCGCATTTTCTATGCGTGGACGAATCAGCCAACGCTCGACAAGAGGTATGCCTGTTTGGAAGCGAGTGAGAACCGTCCGAACGACATCGTCCGACTCGGCAACGTCACGGCATCCGTGAACCAACGCGAAAAGTCCGAACTTTCGATATGAGAATTCGATTAGGCGTCCATCGATCGCCAGTTCGCAACTCCACGCAATCTTCTCGGACCGGCCGCGATCCTTGCAGCCTATCACCTCCACAAGAAGAAATCGCAGCACCCAGGGCAAGAAGGGGTTCCCTCGAATGGGAACAGTAAATCCCTCGTCAACCATTCTTACCGAATCTACCACAGGGGAAATACCAGCAAAACAACGCTCAACGGCATGTTTGCGCCTGTCTGTCAGGTCATCTAAGGCGCTTCCGATCAAGGAATTCAACGGCATAACAAATGCTATCACAGTGTCGTTCGGATACGTAGACCCAGGCTGGGAACCCGGAGTTTGAGAGTTCCTTAGCCAACTCCTAGTGTCCCTCATCGGAAGTTTGCTGAGAAATAATAGGACCAGATATTTCTGCATAGAAGCGAAGATCTCGTCGGCGCTCTTGGTCCAGATAAATGGTTTGGGGTTCTCGTTCCAGGCCTTGGCCCACTTGGTAATCCCTCTGTTGAGTTCGGTCACACTGTGGTGGACGCTGCGTTGTAGGTACTTTGTAGTAAGGGCCCTAGAACCATCTCTCTACCTGAAACATCTGCGATGAGTACGTCGGCGTGAAGTGGAACTGGAAAGCGAGGGTGGGCAAGGAGCCAGGTTCTCACCGATTCGGTCTTATGGGCTGCGTAGTTGTCTAAGACGACGTGAACTCTTAAGCTCTTTGGGTACTTTCTTGTCGATGAGTTCTAGAAATTCGATGAACTCTACAGCCCTATGGGCAACGGTCATCTTGGTGATGACCTTGCCTGATGCGACATCGAGTGCGCACATTGTGGTTGCTGATACCGCCTGCGCTTGTACTGAAGTCGTTCGACGCAGGGGAACCCCTGGCACCACCCGGAGCATGGGTTGGGTGCGGTTGAGGGCTTGCACCTCTCGTCTTCTCGTCAACACAGAGGACGATCGTGCGCCTCTGGTGGGTTTATATAGATCCCAGCAACGTCTCTGACCTTTTCGCATGAACTCTGGATCATTGGATATGCGTAAAGGTCTCTACTATGTAGGGCTTTAAGCCGAAAGTTCGCCAAATCCTGCCAACCGTGGAGGGAGAGACTCCAGCGGCGATTCCCATCGTATTGGTTGACCAATGGGTTGATGAATCAGGTGGAGTGGTCGTGGTGGTGAGTTTGATAATCTCGGCGATCTTGTCATCCCCATGAGTCCTCGGGACCCCTGACCTTGGGGCATCACCGAGGGATCTCACCCCATAGAGGGCGAATCTCCTTACCCACTTTGAGATCGTGAAGTGAGAGACATCCAGCTCATCAGCGCTTATCGCGAAGCCTAACATGCTCATTGGCCAACAGGGCTATCTTCGCTCGCACAACTTGAGCGGCTTCGAGCACTTCGCTTTGCGATGACCGATGCGAGGAACTCTTTATCCTCATCGCTCAACGTGACGACGTAGGTGGGTCTGCGTCCGGTACGCTTCTTGGTGCCCTGTGCATTCTTCGCTGCTTGGGTTGCATTGGATATTTGCTTGGCATTTGTCATTGCCTCTTCCTCCAAGAGAGTAGATGTACAATGGGTTCAACAGGGGCCAAATATTGAAAATTCCTCTTTCAGAGCGAAATTTTGACCAGGTACACTAGAGCATGACAATATCAGGGGCGTCGGATCGACCATGATCTTTATCTTCCAATAATCGAATTGGGCTCCTAGGAGCATGGGTCAGAACTGGCTAGGGCTGCATAAGTATGCATAACGGAATTGTATAATCGAGATACGCCCAGTTCGAGTGCATAGAAATGCGACTGATAGCATTCATTTGCACAAGTTTTGGATTCTGGCTCACGCCCCTAGTCAACTGGATCCTGTTGGCCTTCGTATCCCTCCTTTTTTCTCTCTTCAACATTCGTCCACCCTCAAGGAGCTTTCCAATGACTAGATCTGGTGTGTGCTTCTTGCCCTTCATGTGATTTCCTCCCATAGCTATTTTGGTCGGTCCTCTCACATTAGAGGTGGCTCACAT
>JAJZIP010000253.1 GCA_021810525.1 Actinomycetes bacterium
GTACATTCGCGATGATGAGCACGGAGTTTGCGTCCAGTCATCCTCGTGCCGGTCAATTCTTTGCCAAGTTGAACCACTTCTCTGGGATTCGAGAAGGGCGCCGTCTTCGGAACTCCATGTTAGGTGGATTTCACAACGGGCTCCCATCGCGGCGGTAGTGCGTCTAGGCTAAACTGACGGCCGGAAAGTGCCCTTCCGAAGTGCCGGAGCCGTCGATTAACTACACTATTTGGGCAGTTCAGAGGTTACTTATGCTGTTTCTGGCGCCTGCCGAATTGACCACCTCAGTTCCGGCTGGTTAGAAGACTAAAATAATGGTCAACGGATGGATCTGGTAGGAGATTTGACACTGAAGCTAATTCACAAAGGTAAAGTCAGGGACATCTATCGAGTGGGAGCTGAACGAGACAGGCTTCTATTGATGGTTGCTTCGGACCGGGTTTCGGCATTTGACGTTGTGATGACTGAGGAGATCAGAGACAAGGGCAAAATCCTCACGGCCATGAGCGCATTCTGGTTCGAATATCTTGGAGGGCGCTTTCCGAATCATCTGGTGACATCGGACCCGACATCCAACGAACTCGGCGAAGATCTCCCCGAGGAGTTTCGGGGCAGGTCAATGCTGGTCAAAGAGGCCGAGATGCTGCCGATAGAGTGCATAGTCAGGGGCTATCTTGCCGGATCGGCGCTGAAGGAGTACCAGGTCTCGCGGACGGTGCATGGCCAGAGGCTTTCCCCCGGTCTTAGTGGAGGCACGAAGTTCCCAGAGCCCCTTTTCACCCCTTCCACCAAAGCTGAGAGTGGCCATGACTTGAACATCTCATTTGAAGAGGCCTCTACGATGGTCGGAGAAAATGTGGCGGCAAGGGTTCGAGAGATGTCTCTTGAGATCTACCGAATAGGAGCCTCGAGGGCGGAGGAGGCCGGTGTGGTCCTTGCCGACACGAAGTTCGAGTTCGGCTTCATCGATGGCGAGATCGCCATCTGTGACGAAGTGCTTACCCCGGATTCTTCGAGGATATGGGAGGCCAGCGAACTCCTGGCAGGTGGAGAGCCAACAGCCTATGACAAGCAGCCGCTCAGAGACTGGCTTGAATCAACTGGATGGAATAAGATGCCTCCACCACCTAGCCTTCCAAAGGCGGTGCGGGAGTCTTTGAGAAACAGGTACGTGGCTGTTTATGAACGGATAAGCGGCAGAGAATTCTTAGGCTAAAAGTGGCAGCTCCGTCCGTAAGACAGGTCTAACTGAATGGGAAGTAGATGAAATTTCGAGCAAAGGTCCAAGTTTGGTTACGCCATGGTGTTGCGGACCCTGAGGGACACACGGTCTCCGAAGCGATTAATGCGTTGGGTTACCCGGGGGTGACCGACGTGAGGATGGGCAAGATAGTTTCAATGACGATCGTGGCGGAGTCCAGGGAGGCCGCCTCTCACAGGGTGTTCGAGATTGCCACGTCGCTTCTTTCGAACCCAGTTCTCGAAGATGTAATTGTCGAGCTTGAAGAGGCCTAGTTGACTGGTGTGAGCGTAGGAATCCTGGTGTTTCCCGGTTCGAACTGCGAGTACGACGTCGCGTCGGTTCTTGACAACTTGGGAATCAAGACAAAGTTCATCTGGCACAGGCAGACCGATCTTGATGGCGTCTCTGGACTCGTCCTGCCCGGCGGCTTCGCACATGGCGATTACTTGAGGCCTGGGGCCATAGCCAGATTCTCGCCGGTGATGACTTCTGTCGTGGAATTTGCAAGGAGCGGGCGTCCGGTACTTGGAATATGCAATGGCTTCCAGATTCTGACCGAGGCTGGTCTGCTGCCTGGAGCGCTCCAGAAGAATGCCATGCTGAAGTTCCTGTGCAAAGAGGTTGAACTGGAGGTTGTCTCTGCGGCTTCCTGTGCAACCACGCTGATCCAGACCGGTAAACGACTGAGGCTTCCAATAAACCACTTCGAAGGCAACTACACCTGCGATTCCAACACTCTTGATGATCTCGAGTCGAACAATCAGGTCGTCTTGCGATACGTTGAGAATCCAAATGGGTCAATGAATTCCATCGCTGGGATATCTTCGAAAAAGGGCAACGTGGTCGGTATGATGCCCCATCCAGAGCGTGCTTGCGATGATCTTTTAGGGTCCGTTGACGGCCTTGAGATCGTCAAGTCCTACGTAGCGAACCTCTAGAGAATCCACCCAGACCGTGGGAGAGATCACTTACGCGGCGTAGCTCCCCCAAGAGTGACCGGATTTTCGACATCAAACTTTTCAAGGGAAGGAATTCTTCGTTGGGCGGCATCGTACGCCACGACGCCATTTTATTGGTTTTTTCGGCGTCTCCTGGCTGTACATAGTGGCGCGCGATTTTCGTCGGTTCTCTGAGACTGGAACCCCTGTACCCTTAACGCCACGTGCCACCTACGAATCGCTACTGCTGGTTCTGTGGGATTGGTCAATTGTTCTCAGGCACGCGGCCTTTGCTCGATCCTTCCGGTTGGGGCGATGCCTGCCCTGGCGAGAACATCCGGGCTGACTCCCAACTCCTTCCATGCTGGAAATGAGATGCCCTTTCGCTTGGAATATTCCATGGCTATGCTGACGAACTGGTTCTCGAGTTCTCCGATATCGGGTCCGTTTTTGATACGCTCGAGTTCTTGGGTCAACTCGATTTTCTTCTGTGTAAGATGCAGCCGATTCAGCGGATGCGTGTTCTTTATAGTGTTATCGATTGAACTCAATTGTCTCGTGATTGATTCGAGGGTTCTCTTGCGTCCTCGCTTAGGTTTAGACAGTTCAATTGCCTCGAGATATCTTCGAACTATCTTGCTTTGTTCCCTTCCCTCGGAGAGGGACTCCTTCTGTTCAGAGGAGAATGGCTGTCTTTTGTGAGGAGTATTTGTAACCATATGTTAAGTACTAGCACTTAACTAAGTGACTAAAGAAATCGCCAGATTGGAGATCCCTAAGAACGTGACAAATTGTCCAGATAGCCAGGAAAATGTGAGCGAATTTCTTTATTAATTTGTTCAACGACGATTCCAATGCTTGCGATACTGCTACTTCGGATCCGGACAAGCTCCACCCCGAGGCCAGATGATTGGAGATGATTGGGGAGCCATGTAGATTTACCTCTAGTTTGTAGACATGGAAATGTTGCTACACCGCTCTCTAGGACTCACTGATTCCGAATACGACATGATCGTGGAAGTCTTAGGCCGTGCTCCCAATCATTTGGAGCTTGCAATGTACTCTGTGATGTGGAGTGAGCACTGCTCTTACAAGTCCTCCCGGGTGCACCTTGGACGGTTACCTTCAAAGGGTGAGAGGGTGCTTGTCGGTCCGGGCGAGAATGCCGGAGTCATCGACATCGGTGACGGAATCGCAGTTGCTGTTCGGATGGAAAGCCACAACCATCCCTCCGCAATTGAGCCCTATCAGGGGGCGGCAACGGGAGTAGGCGGCATATTGAGGGATATCTTCACCATGGGTGCGCGTCCGATCGCTTTGTTCGACTCGCTTCGAATGGGCCCTATCGACAACGCCAAGAACCGCTGGATCTTTTCCGGGGTAGTCAGCGGAATCTCTGGCTACGGAAATGCCGTTGGGGTCCCAACGGTCGGTGGAGAGATAGTCTTCGATGCCACTTTCAGTGCCAATCCACTGGTCAATGTGGCGGCAATTGGGGTTCTACCAAAAGATCGCTTGGTTCTGGCCAAGGCCTCAGGTGCGGGGAATCTGGCGGTATTGTTGGGCGCCTCCACGGGAAGGGACGGAATAGGCGGGGTGTCGATCCTGGCTTCTAGCGGCTTCGACGAATCAAGCGCTGCCAAGAGGCCGAGCGTCCAAGTCGGAGATCCGTACGAGGAAAAGAAGCTCATCGAGGCCTGCCTGGAGCTCTTGGACATGAAGATCGTCGTCGGTATACAGGATCTAGGTGGTGCCGGAATAACCTGCGCCACCTCGGAGACCGCGGCAAATGCCGGGATGGGGATGGATGTTTATGTCTCGGAGATTCCTCTAAGGGAAGCGGGGATGGAGCCCTTTGAAGTGATGACCTCCGAGAGTCAGGAGAGATC
>JAJZIP010000034.1 GCA_021810525.1 Actinomycetes bacterium
AGGTACGCCTGGGCATCGAACTTCGTCGAGATTCCCGCTGAGAAGACCATGCTTCCCGGCTTGGGGTGGGTACCCGGGCTCAGGTCATAGATGAACGGGCCATTTGAAGTCGCCAACGCGTCTACAGCAGCGTCAACTGCCACAACAGAACCATTCAAGATGAGAGGTGCATTTGAGCTGACGAGACTGGTAGCGTAAGAAACAGCCGTTTGCGGAGTTGACTGGTTGTCCTGAAGGTCAATCTGAAGAGGATGGCCGTCGATTCCACCCTGCTTGTTTGTTAATGCAGCCAGTCCCTGAAGGGCCTTGGCTTCGCGGCTTCCCAAAAAGGATGCAGATCCAGTCTGAGAAACGATTGCGTGAATTACATAGGGTGCACCTGATGCACCGCTACTTGCTGAGGAACCCGACGTTGCAGCCGTGGTTGTAGTCGAGGAACTCGAACTGGAGCCACATGCCGCCAGTACCGCAGCGCTAGCAACGCCAAGTACCGCGATACGTCCCTTTCCCCATCTGCGTCGAACTGACGCACTATCCCTACGGATATCCATTAACTCCCCCTGATAAATCAGGACCCACCCAATTTGAACTGGGTCTTACACAGAGATTCAACGCCACTCGCGTGGAGCTGTATTACTTTATAACCGCAATCGTTCAGGTTATCAAAACAAGAACAGGTTTCTCGGTCGCAGAATACTTTATCTAGGATAGTCGCAAAACCCGTCGGAAACTGACGATTGAATTCTAGAAACATATAATAATCTGTGTACACGTACGAAAATTGAGCTGCAGCACCAAACCGCCATACTCACAAGCCCTGAAGAATTTTTCTGGTAAAAAAATCACCAAGACATCATCGTTCTGCATGAAACTCCGGACCCACAAATTGTGGATTCGAAATTCCAATCGATGACCGTCTCATTCGAACGCGTTTCCTCCAACCTACGATTGGCCGTGATCTCGAGTACCAGCTCCTTGCAGCCCAAACCCTACGCCGCTTGGTCACGATCAAGCATTTATATGCGGCCCACGTAAGGGATGAAGGCATAAAAAATGGCCGCCCTGCGCCCGAAAGCACAAGAGCGGCCAATAAGAGCCAGATATTAGCGGCTACTACCCGCCAGCCAATGGTGCTCCACCAAGGGCTGACACCGGAGTAAAGGAGCTACCGTTCCACTTTGTAATGGTAACGTCCTGCACCGACAGGCCGCGGTGGTCGCTGGTCGAGGTGTTGTAGATACCGAACACCCCAGCAACGTTGTGCAGATTCTCCATGTAGTTCAAGATCTGCGGCGCAGTCGCGTTGACTCCCAGCTTTTCAATCGCACCTATGAGCAGCTGTGCCGGATCCCAGGACAGACCCCAAGCATCGCCCGGGTGCCCACCGGCCGCCTGAACCACCGTATCGAATGCCTGTACCTTTGCCTTCACCGCTGCATTGGTGATGTCAGACGGCGGCAAGTAAAGCATTCCAGTTGGGAAGTACAGTGTCTTTGGCAGGATCGACGAGAAATGCGTCAACTCTGAGTACGCGGCGTTGCCATCGGTGGTGACCGTAGGTATGCTCGACATTCCAAGCGATGACATTCCCTGGAGCACGGTGCCAAGAGGCGTGCCGGTCGTCCAGATGATCAAAGCCTGGGGGTTCTGGGCCTTTATGACCGAAAGCTGAGCGGTTACGCTTACCGCAGTGGGGTCAAAGGTCTGGTGCGTAAGCAGCTTGAAAGATGAGAACTGTGGCTCTGCCAAGGCCGTCTTCAACTGGTTGAAACCGTCGACGCCGCTACCGTCCGTAGAGGTAATGGCTGCGATATTGGTAAGACCCTTTGCCTTCAAGAAGGTCAGGTACGCCTGGGCATCGAACTTCGTCGAGATTCCCGCTGAGAAGACCATGCTTCCCGGCTTGGGGTGGGTACCCGGGCTCAGGTCATAGATGAACGGGCCATTTGAAGTCGCCAACGCGTCTACAGAAGCGTCGACTGCCACGACAGAACCGTTGAAAATCAGCGGAACATTTGAGCTGACGAGGCTCGTGGCGTAAGAAACCGCAGTGGACGGGGTTGACTGGTTGTCCTGAAGGTCAATCTGAAGAGGATGGCCGTCGATTCCACCCTGGGTGTTAACAAGTGCAGCCAGTCCCTGAAGGGCCTTGGCTTCGCGGCTTCCCAAAAAGGATGCAGATCCAGTCTGAGAAAGGATGGCATGCATCACATATGGAGTACCTGATGCTCCGCTACTTGCTGAGGAACTTGACGTTGCAGCCGTGGTTGTAGTCGAGGAACTCGAGCTGGAGCCACATGCCGCAAGTACCGCAGCGCTAGCAACGCCAAGTACCGCGATGCGACCCTTTCCCCATCTGCGTCGAACTGACGCACTGCCTATCTTCATTTCCATACTTCCCCCTAATATGTAAGGTCAATCCCAGTTTTATCTGGACCTTACGTTATCTAAAATTAAATAAGCCTCGTCGCTCTATTCGAGCGGACAAGCCTCATCATTCACTGCTGTACCATCAAGACTGGAGTGACATCCTGAGACGCTGTAATCCTCAAACGGAATCGATTGAAGGCCCGCCAACACAACAATCATTGACAACCAACTAACCCCACAATGTCAATCAAGATAGCTCCAACTTCGACGTGATTGATGCAAGCTCACAGATTGCATGCAATCTACCTCATTTGAGAGGATGAGCAAGAATATATCAGCTAACTCCTTACATACAGTCACTTAGTGAAAATCGTCCATCGTCGAGTAGAAAACGGTTCTAACAATTATCAAAAGACCGACTCCCGACAGCATGCGTTACTCGATGGTAAAGCATGCCTGGGTACATTTGTGGCCTAGAAGTTGTATTAGATCTGTACCAAAATCAAAATCACCGGTAAGGTAATCCGAGCCGGCTCTAGCACAAATATCTGGTTCAATATCTCTTGAGAAATACCAGCTCGAAGGAGCCATGTCGCCGACGTCGGTGAAGCAGCGGTGAGAACCAAATGCCAACAGGAACCTTCGTCCGACAGAAGACTCAAACATTCCACCTAGATAACACGGCATTCCCCTTTTTGCCAGCAACTCCAGAGTATTGTGCAAAAGAAAGATCGAACCGAATCGAAATGGCTTTACCACTACCCCAATGCCCGACTTCATATCGATAATTGCCGTGCGCGAATCGGTCGTCTCATCCAGGAACAACCTTGTTTCCAACGAGACAGCCAGCTCCTTATAACCCGCGAGACCGAGCTCCAAACTAGGTTCCTCAATGAATGACAGGCCCATAGGGTCAAGATCCTTCAAGAGTCCCAATTCATCGGCGTGCAGCGAGCCATTGAAATCCAGAACCACCTCAACTTGATCGATCTCGAACTCCCCCGAGACAAACTCTTGAGCGCGGGTTCTGTCGACTTTGAACTTGACTCTTCGAACACTCTTTTTAGCCGCACGGTCTACCTCACCAAGAGCGTCGCTCCACCCACCTATAGTGCCGACAGCAACACCAAAATATAATTTTCGGGATTTCCGATACGAATCAGTTTCAAGCATGCTCCCCAAGAAATCCGTAATCCCGACGTTCGCCCGCTTCGCATGCAGGTCAAGCAGAGCGCTCTCAACGGCGAATCTGGAAGAGCCGTTGCCCACTAGCCAGTCCAGACTGTGGAAATCAATTGCTCCGTGCTCCATTAGACCCGGAAGGATCAATCTCTTCAAAAGGTATGCGCTGCCAGAGGACCACTCGTGCGAATAGTTGGGAAACTCAGGTGCGGACACCTCACCAAATCCAGAGATGCCATTAGAAACAAGCTCAACGATCCATACACGACGCGTGGAATGAATCTGACGGGCTCCGCTCACAGGGGCAAGCAGCTCCACACTGTACGAGTGCAGCGAAATGCGATCCAGCCGAAGTTTTGGCGGAAAAGCTCCACTTCCCATATTCAAGGCAGCAATCTCCGTAATTTCCTAGGGAACCGCTCGAAATATAGGGCGGATCCGCACCTCTGACGACTTCATCACAGCTGTGAGAAGCTTGAATCATGTCGCTCCCACCATAGCAAAGAGTCCCAAAATTCTCGCCTTCCAGCTGCCTCAAGTTGGAACACTGCGCTGTGCAAAAGGCTATCTGACGAATCCTGCGAGTCGGATCAACTCGCGCTTCAAATGCTGTCATCGAGTGTCCTTCCACTGTTCACCTGACGTTTACCTCCGGTTCACACCCCCTTGATAACTTGTACCTGTGATCGAAGGAACCGGTCGCCGTCTGGACGTTCCATGCCAAGGAACAGTAAGGAAGCAATGATTGATGATCCAGCAAGGAGAGCACGTAAACGTGCAATCGTTTGATGCTCTGGCCTCAGGCAGCGACAACCACCTGGAGCCCACCGATCTGATTGTCTCCACCAAAGAACTAAGCCTTGGATTCGGCCAGAAGACGGTGATAGCCGACATTGACCTCTCCTTCCCGAGAGGCTCCATTACCGCCCTGATTGGACCCTCGGGATCTGGAAAAACCACCTTCCTGAGAACTCTGAACAGGATGAATGACAATGTAAAGGGCTTCACGAGAACCGGAGATGTTCTATTCAACTCGGAGAGCATCTGGTCACCGAACATCGACTTACTCGCACTGAGAAGAAGGGTGGGAATGCTTTTTCAGAGGGCTAATCCCTTTCCCATGTCGATCGAGCAAAATGTTATAGCGGGAGTAAAGGCCCACAACATAGCTAAAAAGTCGCAACTGAAGCAGATCGCCAAAATGAGGCTCGAGGAAGTCGGACTGTGGCAAGCGGTGGAAACCCGGCTTCACGACTCCCCATTTCGACTTTCAGGAGGTCAGCAACAGCTTCTGTGCCTGGCAAGGGCGCTGGCGATCGGCCCGGATGTCCTCTTACTAGATGAGCCAACGTCAGCACTTGATCCCACCTCGATAGAGGCAGTCGAAAATCTGATACTAAGCCTCTCCCCCGCTATCACCTTCATTGTGGTGACCCATAACCTGGCGCAGGCAAGAAGGATCTCGCATAATACTGCCTTCTTCTTCGAAGGACAGCTCACAGAATACGGCCCTACGAAGCATATCTTCGAGGACCCTTCCCGACCGGAGACACAGCGATACGTCTCAGGACGCATGGGATAACACTTCAGTCCCTTAAATAACCACGAAAACCTAGGAGGATCGGCACAATGCCGAAAACGAAAACATCAGTATCCCTTGCCGCCTTGGCGGGCATCGTCGGAGCAACACTCGCAGCGTGTGGGACCGCTAGTAGCGCTTCATCAAGCACCACCTCTACCGTAGTGCCAGCGACGACCTCAGGGTCGTCGGCAACAGCCCAAGCTGGAGCCGCCAGCTTTGCCGGCCTTGAAACCCCACCATCGTCCAGCGTGTCGCTCTCTGAGGCAGGAAGCACCCTACTCCAGCCATTGTTCAACATCTGGGCCCCGGCCTATGAAAAGCAATATCCTAACATCAAGGTCACACCATCCGGAGGCGGATCCGGAGCAGGAATCAGCGGAGCCGCGGGAGGGACGATCGACATCGGCGCATCCGACGCCTACTTATCTTCCACCCAAACTGCGAAAAACCCTGGACTTATGAACATACCTCTGGCGATTTCTGCCCAGATGATCAACTACAACATCCCAGGCGTCACCGGAAACCTCAAGTTGAACGGACAGATTCTCTCTCA
This sequence comes from Actinomycetes bacterium, assembly GCA_021810525.1. Taxonomy (GTDB): domain Bacteria; phylum Actinomycetota; class Acidimicrobiia; order Acidimicrobiales; family Acidimicrobiaceae; genus SCQM01. The sequence continues at coordinate 5,688 of JAJZIP010000034.1, forward strand.
GATCTACCAGGGGAAGATCACCAATTGGAATGACAAGGCGATCGCAGCAATCAACTCAGGAGTATCGCTGCCGAATCTTAAGATCGTCCCCTTGCACCGCTCCGACGGCTCTGGTGATACCTTTATCTTCACTCAATACCTCTCCAAGTCTGACCCGAACGGCTGGGGCGGCGCCAACGGACCGCAGTTTGGCACCACGGTGGCTTTCCCGTCGGTTCCGGGCGCGCTTGGGGAAAATGGAAACGGAGGCATGGTCTCAGCCTGTCAGAAGACGGTCGGATGCGTCGCCTACATAGGAGTTTCGTTCAAGGCTCAGACCGATGCCGCCAAGCTTGGCGAGGCCGCCCTTGGAAACGCGTCAGGAAACTATCTTCTTCCAAACCCGCAGACCATAGGAGCCGAGGCGTCAAACCTTGTCTCCAAGACACCCCCCAACGAGGCTCTCTCGCTTGTTTACGGACCTGCTGCACAGGGATACCCGATAATCAACTACGAGTATGCCATCGTAAACTCCAAGCAGTCCGACAGTGCCAAAGCTCAGGCAGTCCGTTCGATGCTCGCCTGGGCCATTGATCCTCAGTACGGCAATGCGTCCACCTATGTGAGCCAGGTAAACTTCCAACCTCTGCCTACCTCGGTCGCAACGCTTTCACTTGCCCAGATTGCCAAGATCCAATAGCAACCAAGCCGAGGCGTGGCTACTTCACGCCTCGGCTTGCCCCCTTTTTGAAATACCACGCCGAGCTACAGGACTTTAGATGAACCACTCAATCGCAGTTCGAGAGAGGAGCCGCGCAACGTTGCTGAAACGCTTTTTCAGCATCAAGGCAGTCTCCAGAATTGCTGCCTTTTTGCCTCCGGCAGCACTCGTATTCGCGACTGCCATACTCTTCGCTGAAGCACTTCCCGCGATAAAGTACAACGGGCTCGGATTTCTCACTCACACTCAGTGGAGACCCGGGAATTTCTACGTAAATCCGGTAACCACCAACGGGGTGACGCACCCAGTCGGCGCCCTTTACGGCGCGCTGCCCTTGATACTTGGGACACTTGAATCGTCCGTACTCGCTCTCGTGATTGCTGTGCCCGTCTCCATAGGTGCGGCGCTGATCATCGTCGAGAAGCTTCCGGACCATCTCTCGCAAACGGTCGGGCTTTTTCTTGAAGTCCTGGCAGGAATCCCCAGCGTAATCTTTGGCCTCTGGGGTACCCTCACCCTTGGGCCCATGCTTGCACGTGATGTCTTTCCTCTTATATCGCAAATTGTTCCGAACATCGCTTTTTTCAAATTCTTCAAAGGGAACACGGGCCATGGAGAGGGTCTGCTCACCTCGGGCATCGTCCTTGCCATCATGGTCATTCCAATTATCGCCTCAACATCGCGGGACCTTCTTAGGCAGGTACCGCGGCTCACCAAGGAGGGCGGTGCGGCCTTGGGCTTCACGGATTGGGAAACCAACCGGTGGATCTCCCTTCCGTGGATCCGCACCGGACTGATAGGAGCTTCGGTTCTAGGGCTGGCACGAGCCTTGGGAGAGACCATGGCGGTAGCGATGACCTCGGGCGCAGTGCTTGGTGCCAATCCCTCGAATGCGTTTCTACCAATGACAACCATAGCGGCAACTATCGTCTCGCAACTGGACTCGGCGCTGACGGATGCCACGGGCTTGGCGACACGCACCCTTGCTGAAGGCGCGCTGTTGCTAACCCTGATAGCCCTCGCTACAAATATCGCCGCAAGACTACTGGTCCGCAGGGTGTCATCCACCGCGCTACCAGTCGGACGAGGTATCTGATGGCACAAACTACGTTGGATCCGCTCAACACGAACTTGCTGGGCGGAACCTCAGCACGCAGAAAGTCAACGGCAGCCATCATTTGGGTTCTTGCCTCGCTCTCCCTCGTTGCAATTGTCGGACCGGCGATCTGGATAATAGGCAGTGTCTTTGGAAAGATGATGAAGGGCTGGCATTGGAGCGTCCTGACCGAGGTTGGAGCGGGCCTTGGAGGAGGCCTTTTAAACGAGATCATTGGAACCCTCATGATCGTTGCCGGAGTGGCAATTATCGCAGGTTCGATGGGGATCCTTTCCGGCTTCTTCCTCTCCGAATACGGCGACGGACTCCTTGGCGGCGTCCTCCGAACTGCTTCTGAGGTTCTCGCCGGCGTACCATCTATAGTGCTCGGATACGTAGGCTATGTCGCGCTGGTCGTACATTTCCACTGGGGATACTCTCTCGGGGCAGGAATCCTGGTGCTTACGGTCATGGTCGTCCCCTACATCGCCAAGACAACCGAGATCTCACTCAAACAGGTGCCTATCGCTTATAGGGAGGGAGCGGAGGCTCTGGGGATGAAGAACTCGCAAATCCTTAGACGGATCGTTCTCAAGACAGCATTACCAGGCATAACGACTGGGATGATAATCGCCACCGCCATCGCGGTAGGCGAGACTGCGCCCTTGCTCTACACGGCTGGGTACTCCCAATCCCTTCCAGCACTGAGCTTCACACACCATCCAGTCGGATATCTCACTTACGCGGTCTGGAACTTTTACAACCAGCCCTCAGTGACGGCTCAACAGCTCTCCTTTGATGCCGCAGGAATCCTAATAATTGCGATCATTCTGCTCATCGTACTCTCGCGAGTTATTGTCGCAATGACCCAAAAACACAGCGAATTCAGATAAACCTCCGCCGAGCTTGCGACTAGCAGTTCGTTCCGCTAACGGCACTACATCGATAACAATCTATGCCACGATCATATTGAACTCCATAGCGTTTAACGGGTACATCACAGATCCATGTCATGAAGCACTTTCTCGAGCCGAGGGTACAGGGTAAGAGGAATTGCACCATGTCGATCTTTGTGACGATACTTCTTATGGCGGTAAACATCAGAAAGATCGACACCTTCCGAAACGCTTAGGCCAAAAGCAAAAACCTCTGAGGCCTAAACGGCGAAGAACGACCATTTGCGTTTACACCTAGAACCCAAAGCGATCAGAACCTCGTAAAACATCGCTCCAGCGACCCTCTGAGATGCAAAAGCTGGTGATTTGAAGCCGTGAATTAGCAATGACTCAATCATCACACACACCCGTATGCCATAAGTGGCCTCCCAGGGTATGACTTTTGTCGTAATTACCAGGTTAGTTTTGTCGCTAACCCTCGGTACCCGGGGCGGGACTCGAACCCGCACGCCTTGTGAGCAGAGGATTTTGAGTCCTCCGTGTCTACCATTCCACCACCCGGGCGAGCAATTACAACCAATGGACAGAATACCTGGACGAGCACCGATCAACTTAGCTTCGGCAAAAAAGTCTGCATCACTTCTGAATACTTAAAAGATGATTAAAATAGATGAAACAAAAATGTAACGATTCCTCGCCTGCCGAAGTCTAAGTATTCAAAATTAAGCCGGGGTGCTTCGATTACAAGCGAAGGGTGGAGTGACTGTGGAAAAAACCCAAGCTAATGCCATCTGCAGCTGCAGTGGCAAGATGATCTTCAGACTGCGCTCTTCCGGCAGTCTCGCCGGAGCAACGCATTGATCGCCTTCACCTTCCCTGGCCAGGGCTCCCAAAGGCCGAATATGGGCGCACCATGGTTGGACCACCCCTCGTGGGAGCTCGTCAACGACGCAAGCGAAGCAACGGGAAGAGACATCGCAGATCTGCTCCTAAATGCGGACGCCGAAAGTCTTTCCGTCACCAGGAACACTCAGCTGGTGACCTTCACCATGTCGATGGTGATACTTGACGCAATCGAGCGTCTTGGCGTCTCGCCATCGATATGCGCTGGACACTCACTTGGCGAATATGGAGCCCTCATTGCATCAGGCGCCATTTCATTCGAAGCAGGCGCAAAGCTTGTATCCGAGCGGTCAGAAGCAATGCAAAGCGCTGCACAAGAGTACACGGGGGCGATGGCTGCTCTCCTTGGAATCTCCGACGCGGACGCGGAAGCGGCGTGCCATGAAGCCGGAGACAACGTCTGGGTGGCCAATTACAACGCTCCAGGCCAGGTTGTCATTGCAGGACTTTCCGATGCGGTCGCCAGGGCAAGCGACATCGCTAGGGCCAAAGGCGCCAAGAAGGTGATGAACATTCCGGTGAAGGGCGCTTTTCACACCCCGTTCATGAATTCCGCGCGACAAAGGCTTCGCAAAGCACTCTCTGACACAAGATTCTACGATCTTGAAGTGCCCGTGGTGGCTAACGTAGACGCGCTGCCCCACCAAAGGGCCTCCGAATGGCCGCTACTACTGGCAACTCAACTCACCTCTCCTGTCAAATGGACACAGTCACTGGCCAAACTCGCCGAGTTGGGAAGCAAGACTCTCGTTGAAGTGGGAACCGGAGGAGTCCTAACCGGGCTTGCGAAGAGGTCTGTGCCAGACCTTGACGCGATATCGGTTGCAACACCGGATGACCTCGACAAATTAGTCTTGCTTATCTCATCGCAAAGCTCTTTGACACCGCATGTAGAACAGCATCAAGGCGAACACCTTTACATCTCGGAGCGAATGGTGGTAGCACCGCAGGCTGGAATATTCGAACCTTCCTCTGCGCTCGCCGAGTCCATCGGCTCCGCCAAAGAGCACTCTTCGTTGGCGACAATCAGTGTCGGCCAGCCGATAGGAACCATCTCAGGCTCCGAAGTTCGATCTCCGTTTGCCGGAGAGCTGATGGGGATGATAGCCATGTCAGGCGAACGCGTAACGATTGGGCAGCCAATTGCATGGCTCAGAACACTAAGGGAATCATGACAACAAGAGGATCTCGCATTACCGGCTGGGGCACTGCTCTTCCAGACCAAGTTGTAACGAATGCTGACTTCGAAGCCAGGCTCGATACCTCTGATGCCTGGATAACGGAAAGGACCGGGATAAAGGAGCGGCGCTTTGGCGGAACGACAGCCTCCCTTGCTGCCGAAGCGGGCAAGAAGGCGCTGGAATCGGCCGGTCTTCTACCGAGCGACGTCGAGCTGCTTGTGCTCTCCACCACTACTCCTGACCTGACTACGCCGGCAACGTCCTCCATCGTTCAGGATCTGCTCGGAACCAAAGGGGGAGCCTTCGACCTCAACGCAGCGTGTGCCGGTTTCGTATATTCCATGGTAGTCGCGGGCGGTATGGTCAAGATGGGTGCAAATCGGGTCCTAGTGATCGGCTCGGACACCCTCTCGAAGATCACCGATCAGAACGACCGGTCCACTGCTGTGCTCTTTGGGGACGGTGCCGGAGCTATCGTCATGGAGGCAGACCCCATCGAGGACAAGATACTCTCATATGATCTAGGCGTTGATGGCTCAGCCGTGCCGATCCTCTACTGCAATCATGGGGGATACATGACCATGGAGGGAAGAGAGGTGTTCAAAAAGGCCGTCCGCGTAATGGTGGAATCTTCACGCAACGTCCTGGAGAGTGCCAAATTGACCATCGATGACATCGCCCTGGTCGTTCCGCACCAGGCAAATATCCGAATAATCGAAGCAGCGAACCAGCGCCTGGGCATTCCGATGGAAAAGACAGCAGTGGTCCTCGACAAGACGGGAAACACATCATCAGCATCGATCCCACTTGCCCTCTCCGCAGCTGCGGATGTAGGCCGCGTGAGGGAAGGTGACAACGTCCTTTTCTGTGGATTCGGTGCTGGAATGACCTGGTCAAGTGCGGTCGTTCGTTGGAGCAGATGATGTCACAGCCTAGAACAGTCTTGATTACAGGTGGTTCCAAAGGCATTGGAAACGCCTGTGCCAACATCTTTGTGAAAGCGGGCCACAAAGTCTCGGTGACCTATAGGAACAACGATGTTCCGTCTGAACTGGTTGATAAGGGAGTCCTCGCACTGAAGTGCGATGTTTCAGAACCCACCCAGATTTCCGACGTCTTCTCACACGTCGAAGAGAACTTCGGTCCCGTGGAGATACTTGTAGCCAACGCTGGAATGACCAAAGACACCTTGATGCTGCGTATGAGCGAAAACGCCTGGGACGAAGTGATTCAAACCAACCTAACCTCGGCGTACCACTTGACCAAACACGCCCTTGCCAAAATGGTCAAAGGCCATTGGGGACGTATCATCTACATCTCTTCGGTGGTCGCCCAAATGGGAGTCGCTGGACAAGCCAATTACGGCGCATCGAAGGCAGGGCTGATCGGCCTCGCAAGATCGCTGGCACGCGAAGTCGCCTCCAGATCGATAACTGTCAATGTTATCGCCCCGGGGGCTGTCGACACGGATATGTTGAATATCCTGGGTGAAGAGAAGGTCAAGCTCATGCTCGATCTGATTCCGATGCAAAGGGCGGCTTCACCGGACGAAATAGCAGCGGCAGTTGCATTTCTGGCTTCGGAACAGGCCAGGTACATTACCGGGGTGGTATTACCTGTCGACGGAGGCCTTGCCATGGGCTTTTAGAGTTCGACTACACGCAAATACGAATCGTCAGAAATTATTCTGGGAAAAAACCAGGTCATCAGCAATTTGATATGAAAGGAAACATAGATGGACGAGCAAGCAACGTTCGAGAAGTTCCGTAGCTGTGCAGTAGAAGTTCTGGGGGTAAAGCCTGAACAGGTCACAATGGATGCAAGGTTCGCTGAAGACCTTGACGCCGACTCGTTGGACCTTGTCGAACTTGTCATGGCCCTAGAAGAGGCATTCGACATAACAGTCGAAGAGTCCGAACTCGACGGCGTCGACACAGTTGCCGGTGCTTACGCTCTCGTAACGGGCAAACTCTAATGAAACTCAGCTGGGGTCCATCCGGTCCAAGTGATGGAATCGAAGCGCCACACAAGGTAGCAATTACCGGCATCGGGGCAGTCTCCTGCGTTGGGGTCGGGAAAGACGCATTTTGGGACGGGATCTCCCAGGCTGAGGTCACCGGCGACAGGCACATTGTGGATTTCGATCCATCGAAGTGGCTGAACCCAAAGGAGATTCGCAGAACCGACCGATTCAACCAGTTTGGAATCGCGGCGGCTGATTTGGCTCTAGCTGACGCAGGTGAATTCGAAGTCGACCCAGAACTGGCCGGAATCATGATGGGAACAGGGATCGGAGGGCTGGAAAGCCTCGAGAACCAGGTCATCCTACAATACGAAAAGGGCGCCAGCAGAGTTAGTCCCTTCTTGGTCCCGTTGATGATGGCAAATGCCGGCTCGGCATCGCTCTCTATGCGCTATGGATACCGGGGCCCATGCGAATCAACCGTTACAGCATGTGCAGCTGGGACGCACGCAATTATCCGTGCTGCCCACACCATTGCCTCAGGCAGATGCAAGGTCATGCTGGCAGGAGGCACTGAAGCCGCAATGACGTCAACCGCGTATGCGGGCTTTGTCAACATGACTGCAATGTCGAATGCCAACATTTCCAGGCCATTTGACAAGGACCGTGATGGCTTCGTCATGACCGAAGGCGGCGCAGTGCTTGTGCTCGAAGAACTCGAATTTGCAAAGGCTCGGGGAGCTAGAATCTATGGAATCATCGCCGGGACAGCCTCTAATGCCGATGCATACCACATAACGGCCCCTGCACCTCATGGCGTTGGCGCCGCCACCTGCATGAGTCTGGCGATTCAGGATGCGGGAATGAGCCCCGAGGACATCGTTCACATAAATGCTCACGGCACATCTACACCCCTGAACGACCTCTCTGAGTCAGAGGCAATCATAACGGTGTTCGGCGACGACGCGCCACCGACCACCTCCATCAAGGGTGCTCTCGGCCACGCTCTCGGCGGAGCTGGAGCCTTAGGAGCTGCGGCTGCTGCTCTCACACTTGAAAAGGGATACATTGTACCCACCGCAAATACTAAGAACGTCGATCCAGAGATTCATATCGACGTAGTAACAGTCGAACCGCGCAAGATAAGTATGGGCCCCGTTATCTCCAACTCCTTTGGATTTGGAGGACACAATGGGTCAATCGTGATGGTGCCCCCTGAATAGATACCGTTAGATCAGCCCTTTGAAGGGGAGGTGACCGCTCAGGCCACCTCCCCTTGTTGCATTCTCGACTCCGATAAGATCCAGCTGAACGAAGCGGGTCGCGGCGAAGTGGGTCATAAGAGCTAGATTTAACTAGAGGACTCTCTCAACTCGGATCAGAATGCAAACCAGTAGCGACACTTTTCATATTTTTCCCACCGACAAGGTCTTCGGTGCCTTTTCGAATGAACCCCCATGGCTGATCGATCCCGAACGAATCGAATGGCTCGGCTCGATAGACGCAATCCGCAGCACATCGAAGGAAGAGGTACCTCTGCTTCTCAGAAAGCGCCGCCTGCCACCGGGACTGAGGGTGATGACAACGGCCTATCATCTCGGCAAGGCCTTGGCCGCTTGGAAGATCTTCGATCAGAGGCACTCTGGTGAACGTTCACGCTCCGGCCTGGCAAGACGTCTCAGAATCGCATTTGAAACTCTAGGTCCGACTTACATCAAGCTGGGCCAAATCATCTCGAGCGGAGAGGGTATCTTTCCGGTCGAACTCGTCTCCCAGTTCAAGCTCCTAAGGGATCAGGTGAGACCCGAACCATTCAGTTCCGTAAGAGCGACGATCGAGAGCGAACTCGGGATCGAGCTAGAAGAACTCTTTTGCGAATTCGATGAGAATGCCATGGCGGCAGCATCGATAGCTCAGGTACATCGGGCAAGGCTGTATAGCGGCGAACACGTGGTTGTCAAGGTCCAGAGATCCACGATTGATCGCATAGTTCGGGAAGACCTCGCGGCAATGAGCTGGTTTGCGCCGGCACTTGTCGGTAGGATTCCGGTTACTTCTCTCGCAAACCCTCCGTCGCTGGTGGAACTATTCGCGGAAACAATCGTCGAGGAACTAGATTTCAGACTCGAAGCCGCAAATATGCTAGACATAGCACGTATCCTTGCAGACACGAACCAAACCGCACTTGTCGTACCGCGTCCACACCCACGCTATGTCACGCGCAAAGTCCTGGTCATGGAGGAGCTCGCTGGATATCCGTGGGACAATGTGGCAGAAATTCAAGAAGCCGGCATAGACACCTCGGCCGTAATACGGGCAGCGATGATCGCATTCATGGAGGGTGCAATGATTTACGGCGTCTTCCATGGAGATCTTCATGGCGGAAACCTGCTAGTTCAACCAGACGGAGTCGTCGCGCTTCTCGATTATGGAATGACCGGTCGACTAAGTGAACCAAAACGTCTCGCCTTTTTGCGACTGCTCATGGGCGGAACGATCAACGACGTGCGAATCCAGGTCGCAGCTCTAAGAGATCTAGGTGCGCTTCCACCAGATACAGACATCGACGAGGTCATAACTGAGCTAGGGCTTGACGGGCCACCTGTCGATCCGACCACGCTTGCCCCCGAGGAGCTAACAGCACAGGTGAAAGAGATCACCAAGGCACTTTTGGGCTATGGCGCAAAGATGCCCAAGGAACTCATGCTCTTCATCAAGAACATGCTCTTTCTCGACTCCTCGATGCCAAAGTATGCTCCCGACGTGGACATCTTTGCTGAAATTACCAATCTCGCAGCCTATTTTGCCGCCAAACACGGGGAAAAGATCGCCTCCGACGTCGGCATCGACCCCAGAAACGTTCCTGTCGATCTCGAGGGCGTCAGAGGTTCACTTGGGCTTGACAGTTCAGTTCAGCAAATCACCTATAAAGAACTCCATGAGCGTCGTGACGTGATTAGGAGGAGAATGCAGAACCGTCAACGCCCTAAGAAACGCGGATTAGCCGGATTGCGGGGAAAGTAGCGGAACAACCAAGGCCGCGACAGTGGACTACCATTCCCGCAGCAAGAAACTCCCATACACTGCGTCCTGAATCAACCGTATTTATACCCCCAAAGGTATACTTGAAGATGGACTAATGAACGGAAGAGAGGTACAAAGTGGCATTTTCCAAGACGATCGACAAGCCCCTTGATGAGGCGAGAGTGGCGATTACCGAATCTCTGGCCAAAGCGGGCTTTGGCGTGCTCACAGAGATCGACGTGGCAGCAACGCTCAAATCGAAGATCGGTGTCGAGCGCGAACCTCTGATAATCCTTGGCGCGTGCAATCCAAACCTAGCCAACGAAGCCCTGACCGTTGATGTCTCCTTCGCTCTTTGGATGCCCTGCAACGTTGTACTCCAAAAGGCAGGAGACGCTACGACAATTTCTATCATTGATCCTCACGACATCATCAAAGATGACGTTTTGAAGCCGCTAGCCGACAAGGCAGGGCAGCTGCTGACGCAGGCACTGGAGCAGACGTCGTAGCTATATACCTTTACCGGATGTAGTCAGCCCCTTGCAACCGAGGAGGCTTGAAGGGCCTTTTCGACAACGTGCATCATCTTTTTCTGGCGAGAGTTCGGATCGGTGACCCGTCCAGAACTTTTCCGGCCACAAGAGCGTTCCAAGCCCACTGAGGCTCTCAGAGCCGAGCGATCGAAGATTCCGGGGACGGCCGAGATCTGAATCGTTCTAACGACCTGCCAGTCAAATTAGAAAAGCGTTGCAGGCGACCGAAGGCTTTTCGTCAACGAATGCCCGAGCCTGAATTCCTGCTTGCCCGCTCAGCGTCAACGGACTAGGTTTAGGAGAAAGGACCTGACCACTCCATTGCGTCCTTGGGAGGTGGCTCAATGACCGAAACCATTGAGATAGTGGAAACTAGCGTCAGAGAAGTCTCATCCGGAAAATTATCCATCATCATGTTCAGCGGCACGGCCGACAAGTTCATTCCTTTGGGAGTCCTCACTCAAGCAGGTGCAGCAATGGGGATGGAGGTCAACGTTTTTGTCACAGGCTTTGCCCTGCTTGGCTTCACCAAGGCACATCACGATCTTCCCATGCCTGCGGAATTTGCTTTCATGGCTCCCGACCTAGCCAAAGGCATGGAGGCGAACAAGGTGGCGAGCTGGGATGCCATGCTGCGTCAAGCCCGGGAGCTTGGAGCAAAGGTATACGCGTGTTCGATGATGAGCGGAGTCATGGGGCTTGCAAAAGACGACTTCAACGACCTGGTTGACAACATAGTTGGCGCTGCGACCTTTATCCACCAGGCCGAGGGCGGTGAGACGCTCTTCATCTAGAAGGGAAGGCATCATGAACCAAACCTCCGGACGCACCTTGGTCGACTCACGTGGTTCCTCCTGCCCGGGACCGATCACCGATCTGGCTATTGCCTATCGACGTTCCAAGGTCGGAGATGTCATCGAACTCTGGGCAACCGATCCCGGTGTAAAGGCGGATGTGAACGCATGGGCCACCAAGACAAGCAACCAGATTGTCTCCATCGACGAGACAGGTGAGAAGATCACGGTCATCATTCGAATCACAAAGCGCTGACCGAGGTGAAAAGGGCCTTGATAGTCGGTGGCGGAAGCGGCGGCACCATTCTCGCGAACAGCCTTGACCGGCACGAATTCGAGATCACCATGCTCAGCTCATCCTTTGGGCATCTCTTCCAGCCAGCTCTTCTGTACGTCGCTTTCTCCCACGCCAGAGCCCGCGTCGTTCGCGACGAGCGCTCCCTCTTAGCTCGTCACGTGAACCTGCTGCACGACGAGGTGACCAGCATCAACCTAAAAAAGAAGACCGTAACGACTAGAAACGGCGTCCTCTTCCCTTATGACTACCTCGTAGTCGCGACAGGCATGCACACAGACACGTCACAGATCCCCGGACTTTCGGAGATAAATGCAGAGTTCGGAGACTACCACTCGAGCCTCGCAAAAGCAGAGAGACTCTCGTACCACCTAGATGGATTCAGGGGCGGTACCATTGCCATTGGACAGAGTTCGCCAATCATTAAATGCCCTCCATCGCCGCTTGAAGGCGTCCTACTCACCGACCAACTACTCAGAAAAAGAGGTTTGAGAAAGAGCAGCCGCTTGGTTTATTTCACTCCATATCCGCGACCATATTCAGCAGAACCGATGAACGAAGTGGTAGAGCCGCTACTCGAGGAACGTGACATCGAAGTGATGACATTCTTCGATGTCAAGCGAATCGACCCGATCAATAGGACCATCTTCTCCATCGAGGGCGACAAGATCGAATACGATCTACCCATAATCATTCCCCCATTCGTAGGGGCAAACATCTTATATGAGCCGGCTGACGCTGTCGATGAGGATCATTTCATCATCGCCGACAAGTCGACCCTTCGAATAAAGGGCACGGGAGACGCTTTCGTAGTCGGAGATGCCTCCAACCTGCCCACCTCCAAAGCCGGGGTCGGCGCACATCTGCAGGCCAAAGTGGTCGCGAAGATCCTCTCCGGACATCCGGCCACTTTCGATGGTCGAACTAGCTGCCCTTTCGATACCGGTGACGGACGTGGAACGTTCGTAATAGGCTCCTACGAAGCGCCGGTCACTAAGGCCCGTCCCACCCGAATTAAGCACCTGATGAAGACGGCCTTCCAGCGGATCTACTGGATCAGCCTCCGTGGCACCCTCAACCCTGCCTTCGACGTCTACTTCAAACTTACGGCGCCAAAAAAGGCTGCAGCCACCGGAAACTAGGCAGATCGCTGCCCCACAACATTTTAGAATCCCGGCTATCCCAAGGAGTTACCCAACCCGGCGTCCACACCCTTGCGCAGCTCACGAACAAATTCAAAAGCAGTCTGCGGACCACCGCCACGCAGCAGACGTCTGATTAGCGCAGAACCGACTATGACGCCGTCAGAGACCTGCGACACCTCTGCCGCCTGAACAGCATTTGAGACCCCGACCCCCACAAGTACAGGTTTTTCCGTGCACTCCTTAAGTCTCCTAGCTATCTCAGATGCGGAGCCCGCCAACGATGTTCGTTCCCCAGTGACCCCCATCAACCCTACTCCGTACACGAATCCGCGCGAACTCTCGGCAAGGCGACGAAGCCGATCAGGATGAGTCGATGGGGCTGCAAGCAGCACATTTTCAACCCTGTTCTCGTCAGCAATTCGAATCCAATCGGTTGCCTCGTCAAGCTGAAGATCCGGAATGATGGATGCCGAAACCCCGCAGTCGGCAAGCACCTTCGCAAATCGATCATGACCAGCATGGTGGATGATGTTGTAGTAGGTCATCACAGCTATAGGTATGGAAAAGTCAGCACGACGAATCTCTGAAAGGATGCTCGACGGAGTGACACCCGCCTCCAAAGCCTTTTGGGACGCCTCCTGTATCGTCGGTCCATCCATTATCGGATCAGAAAAAGGAATGCCGACCTCTACGGCATCTGCCCCAGCCTCGGTGATCGCATGAATTGTCTCGATCCAGTCTCCCAGACCACCACAAACGTAGGGTACAAGTATCTTTTGGCCGGCCCTCTTCTTGTCCGAGAGCGCCTTTTCTAAAATTCCCACCAGCTCCGTTGCCACTAGATGTTGTCTCCTAGTATCTGTGCGACAGACTCCGCGTCCTTGTCTCCACGACCAGACATGGTCACGAGAACGGTTGAACCCAACGGGATCTCCTTTCCGGCCTCACGGATCACGTAGGCTATTGCATGCGCAGGCTCAAGCGCAGGGATGATCCCCTCTAGCCGGGACAACAACTGCAGGGCACTCAATACCTCGCTGTCGTTTGCCATCGCGTAAGATGCTCTCCCAATCGAAGCCAGATAGGAGTGCTCAGGACCAACTCCAGGGTAGTCAAGGCCCGCAGATATTGAGTGAGCCTCGAGCACCTGACCGACGTCATCCTGAAGCAGGTTCGAACGCGACCCGTGGACTACTCCAGGAATTCCCCTGTTGATGGCTGCCCCGCCCTCGGGCTCCACCCCGATCAACTTCGCCGAGGTGTCTGCAAAACCGGCGAATGTCCCCGCGGCGTTGGATCCTCCTCCTACGCAAGCGACCACGTAATCTGGTACTTCACCCCCGAGCATCTCCTTAGTCTGCGCATAAGCCTCGTCCCCCACGATTCTCTGGAACTCTCTGACCATGTAAGGGTACGGATGCGGACCCATGACCGACCCTATGCAATAATGCGTGGTATCGACGGATGCCACCCATTCGCGCATCGCTTCATTGATGGCATCCTTGAGCGTGCGTGACCCCGAGGTGACGGAGATGACAGACGCACCGAGCAATTTCATCCGAAAGACATTCAGGGCCTGGCGAGCAATGTCAGTCTCGCCCATATAGACAACGCATTCCAAACCAAGAAGCGCAGCCGCAGTTGCAGTTGCCACACCGTGCTGGCCGGCACCGGTCTCTGCGATCAACCTCTTCTTGCCCATGCGACGGGTGAGAAGCGCCTGTCCTACGACGTTGTTGATCTTGTGACTGCCTGTATGCGCCAGATCCTCGCGCTTCAAAAGAACTCTGACTCCAAGCCTCTCGGAAAAGCGATGCAGCTCGGTCACCGGAGTCGGCCTTCCCCCATATTCCGTCAGAATTTTCCTGTACTCCGCGATAAACTCGGGATCTACCCAAGCCTCCGTGAACACGCGTTCAAGCTCGAAACACGCAGGTATCAGAGATTCCGGCACATAACGCCCACCATACTCGCCAAAACGGCCGGAGGCGGAAGGTGGTCCCATGACGCTCAAAGTTCTTCCTCCCAATCAAACACTCCGTCGAGCTCCTTCTCCAATAACGCCGTCCTCTGTGCAATCAAATCCTCAATGAACGGGTTCAATCCCAATTCTGAGTCAATGGCAACACCATGCACATCCGACAATGCACTTCTCGACCTTAAGATGAACGCCCTCAACTTTGCCGGATCCTTCTTGCCCAACTTTGCCTCCACGCCAGACGATACGTCGACGCCGAAAGGCCTCACGATCCTTATCGCATCCTCTACATTCTCCGGCTTCAAACCGCCTGCGAGAATCAAGCGTACCTTGGAAGACAGTCCTTCGATCAACGACCAGTCGAAACTTGTACCGGAACCAGGGATTGCAGAATCCACAAGCACGGCGCTTACGCTATAGCGAGAAAGCTTCTCGACTGAAGGTCTCTCTCCCGAGAACCCCTTCAGAACAATTGGCACTCTATCCGCCACGTACTCCGCAGAGGTGGGGCCTTCGGATCCATGAAGTTGGGCGCCTGACAGCCCGATCTCATGAACAGTCCTCACGACGGATTCTGGTCGCTCATTCACAAACACTCCAATGGTCACGATCTCTGACGGAAGCTGCCTGACTATCTCTTTCACCTGATCCTTGTTAACCTGACGCGGGGACGGTGCAAAGACAAAACCTACCGCGTCCGCACCAAGAGCTACCGAGAGCAAGGCATCGCCCGCATTAGTGATTCCACAGATCTTGACAAACATCTAGAAATCGCCTCGACCAGCACGCAAAAGCTCCGAAAGCGTACGTCCAGGATCCATTGACCTGACCAGAGTCTCACCGACCAAGGCCGCGTTGTAACCTGCCCTGGCAAGAGCGCTAATCTGGGTCGGCGAGGATATCCCCGACTCGCAGACCTTCACAGCCTCGGGCTCAAAGAGCTCCGCCATCACCAGGGCCTTGTTGGAATCGACTTCGAAAGTATAGAGATCTCGCTGGTTCACCCCCACAAGGTCCGCCCCAACCAACTTCGCTCGATCGAGTTCCGATTCGTCATGCACTTCGACAAGCACATCAAGATCAACGTCTCTCGCAAGACCCTGTAGCTCCACCAACTCCTGCTGCGAAAGTGCCGAGACTATTAGCAATATGGCATCGGCTCCATTCACTCGTGCGTCAAGCACGTCATTTTCGCACACGGTAAAGTCCTTGCGCAAAATCGGAACTCGCGTGCTATTTTTCACAAGCCTGAGATCTTCAAGTGAACCGGCAAAGTATTTTTCGTCCGTCAGGACGCTTATGCAGCTTGCGCCATTGAGTTCGTAAGTCTTCGCCTGAGCTACAGGGTCCAATTCCGCATTCAGCGCACCCCTGGAAGGCGATCTTCTCTTTATCTCGGCAATGATAGAAACGCCGGCTCCCTCTAGGGACTTTTTAAACCCAAGGCATGGCGGCATATCCCGGGCAATAGAAATGAGATCGCTGGTCTTCCTAGTGTCGGAACCGGCAAGCTCTCTGTGGTCTGCGATGATCTTGTCTAAATAAGTTTGCATCTACACCTAGATGTTATTTGCCTCAAAGGAAAACTGTTGACTATATGGCTATTTGGCCATCTGAATCAGAGGTCTCATCGGCGCTCGCGAATAGCTTTGGCCAGTTCGCCGACGGCAATGGCTTCGATCTCTCCAGAATCGAACTCCATCTTCGAACGGAACTCACCCGCCAGCCTATGGACGAACCCGAGTCCGATGCCGCAGTTGAAAGAAGGGCAGAACCGATACGAGGTCAGAGTGAAAACTGGCCGTCCCTGCTCCTCGAACGTCTTTTTCTCAAAGGAACTCAATCTCGCAGGATCACCGCTCACGATAAAGCTCGACATATGCCTCGGCGTCTTATACCCTCTCGAGTCCACCCTTTCAATAAGCTCCTGGCCCGTATAACACCCCTTCTGAAAGTCTGCTCGGCTGCGAATGAAGGCTTCCCCCAACTCCGTGGGGTTCATGCCGCCGGTAATTTCCGAGCCCCATTCCGGTTGACCAGAGATGATCCGCGAGAAATTCGTATTATCCAACGATCCGATGTCGCTCAAAAGCGTCTCAGCGCCGCTACAAGCAAGCTCGCAGTAGAGCGCACCTATCGACAGTCCTCCCACTACTACGCAGTTGGCCGGTGCAGCAGCAGGTATCCGTGCCATTATCAGTCCTAGAAGACCTTCGCACTCTTCGCCGTCGCTGCCCGAGAGAAAAACGGTGCACCCCGCCGAGATGCTGAATGACACCTTGGTGCGGAGTCGGAATCGCTCAAGTCTCTCCGTAGCCTTCGCTTGCGACCCCACGGGCATGAAGAGCGCGAACTCGGCCTCACCCCTTCTTTCCACCCCAACGGGCGCAACCAATGAGCCGTCGGGTTCGAGCAGCAATGCCCTTTTGGCATTACCAATCTCCAAGGAATCGACATTAACTGAAAGCTGCCCATTCAAGTACCATGCCGCTTGGTCACC